>JAUWMS010000117.1 GCA_030613045.1 Candidatus Latescibacterota bacterium
TCATAATCTTTCGGGCCGTGATTCCTTGCCGTACCAACTCCACCACGCGCTCTCCGCTCCGATACGCGATGCGCCGTTTCTTGGCCATCCCGGCCAATCCCGTGGCGCAGCCCTCCAAAGACATGCCCAACGCCTCGGTCACGCACGCCATCGTATTGGCCGTGTAAACCCCCTGGCAGGATCCGGGACCGGGACACGCCTCGATTTCCAACGCCGTCAACTCCGCTTCGTCGATCTTCCCCGCGTGAAGCTGACCGACCGCCTCGAACGTATCCCGCACCAGGGACAAGCGTCTGCCCTTATACCGTCCGGAAAGCATCGGACCCGCGGTCACCACGATGGCGGGAATATCCAGCCGGCCGGCGGCCATCAGCATCCCCGGCGTGATCTTGTCGCAATTGGTCAAAAGGATCAGGCCGTCGAAGGCGTGCGCTTCGGCTACGGACTCCACCGAGTCCGCGATCAATTCCCGGGACGGCAGGGAGTATTTCATCCCCCGGTGTCCCATCGCGATTCCGTCACAGATCCCCGGAATCCCGAACAAAAAGGACACGCCGCCTCCTGCGTTGATCCCCTTCTCGATGGGCCGCTCCAATTCCCGCATTCCGATGTGCCCGGGGATCAGATCGTTGAAACTGGTGGCCACTCCGATAAAAGGCTTTCCTATCTGGGAAGGATCCAATCCGGTGGCATACATCAGACATCGATTCGGTGCTCGATCCACGCCTTGAGTTGCTCGATCGCTGTTCATGGTTTTTTCTCCCCATAGGTATATTTGGTGAATGGTCTATGGTCAAATAGTTGACGAATGGACGGACAAACAAAAAGATCCTTTCATTGAGTTCGTCAGAGGCTCAACCGGGGTCAACAGTTATGTAGAAAGAGGGGATGACTTCGGCAGGACCTCTGTGAGATTTATGCAATTATCACTAAGAGGCCGAGGCATAGTACGAGCGGGCGTACTACGTTCGACAGTACGAATAGAGCGAGGCGTAAGCGGCGGGATCGTCGGGGCGAAGATAGG
Source organism: Candidatus Latescibacterota bacterium (assembly GCA_030613045.1). Taxonomy (GTDB): domain Bacteria; phylum Latescibacterota; class 4484-107; order 4484-107; family 4484-107; genus 4484-107. The sequence continues at coordinate 1,025 of JAUWMS010000117.1, forward strand.
CCCCGGGAAGGAAGAAAGCACGGTGTGACGGGGTTTGCGATCCATATTCAGCTTTCCATCTGAGGGAGTGTATGAGCGCGATCGGTGTGGAAGAGAAGCACATAACGACGCGGTTGAGTAGCCGCGCTGAATCACATGAACGAATCTGTTCTTGCGAGATGGAGCAGTTGTTCTCAGATCTAAGCCAAGCGGTCTACTCCAACCGCATGTTAGACACCATCATTCTTTTGATCAATGAATTGCATGAATGATTTGTTTATAAATACAATAATTATCAGAGGGTATCATCAATTAGAATCCATTTGTATAATTTTATCTGTGTATTCGTTTACCCAAGAATCATAACAAGTTCCCTCGGGGATCCATTTAGTCTGGCATTCTGTTGCCCAAGCTAGTCTAGTAAAATAGAATATTCCAATGATGCATGTATTTATATATTTGATGGAATTTACATTCTGGCTTTCTAGTAGTGCCACTAGATCAATTTCTGCTGGTGCTCTGAGGGGACGCTGCCAATCAATAATCCTGAAACCATTTGATGTAAAGAAAATGTTATCTCCTGTTGCATCTCCATGAATCGTGGTAATTCTGCTTTTAAATATATTTAATATCGATTTGCTTGAGGCCCATTTTGTTAGATAAGCTAACTTTTCTTCTGAAATCTTAGTAAATCTGCCTGTTATAAGTAATTGAGTAATTTTCTCTATTGTTTGATTAGCATATTCTTGCCATAGTTCAATACTGCTAATGTCTTGGTAACAAGGTAACTTCCCTCTTATCTGTGATATCTCTTCTACTATTAATCTTCCAGTTTGTACTAACTCATTCTCAGTAAGTTTTTTATTATCAATAAGTGTTCCGTCAATATAATCAAGCAGTAATACGCTGTGGCCGTTATTTTGATACAGTGTTCTACAATTTGCTAATAATGAAGACTTAGCTTCTTTATAGAATAGAGATTCAACTGTTGGCCCAGATTGTGATTTATATATGTATTTATTTCCAGAAGACGTTTTTATTACCTGAACGCAAGATAATGGCCATTCATGTATAGTTTGGCGGCTAACGATACTTTGCTTTACGATAATCTCTAGTTCATCGTCAGTATGCAGTTTCAGGTTAAAGAAAGGATGTTTCTCCACTATTGCTATCTCCTTATCCTTTATGGTGTCTAACTACTAAATATACGGTTTCCAGATATGCACGTTTTCTGGGTTTGCGCCCAGATAACACTCCAATTCAGAACTCCTGTAACGGCCTTCTTTTCAATGGAATACGGCCATCTCGACCACGCTTCGGCGTCTTATATGGTTTCCGCATAATACGCATCGTCGTCCTGCTCAGAGACTATCCACAGGGCTGCGCACACCATGGCCGCCCCGGTTGAGAACGTGAGTGTAGATCATTGTTGTCTTCACGTCTTTGTGGCCCAGGGTTTCCCACTCTTTTGGCCGTCTGACAGCTAAATATATAGCCCGCCCATAGACTTGTCAAGTGAAAATTCGACGAAGATGGCTTGCGCTCGTCGTTGAGTGTGCTGCAATACGTTATGCACTAATGCAAATGCGCTCCGTCATCTCTCTGTCCTTCGGACTTGCCCGGCGGCTCCGAAGCGCCGGTCACCAGAAACAGTCCGGACAGGATCACCGCAGTTCCCGCGATCATCGTGGCGCTCACCCTTTCTCCGAGAAGCAGGACCGCGAGAAGGGTTGCGAAGACGGGTTTGAGGCAAAACACCGCCGCGCCTTTGGAGGCTCCTACCCGATGGAGACCTTTGAAATAGCAGAGATAGCCCATGCCTGTGGCGGCGAGGCCGAGGTAGAGCACACTCAGGAAGACCGAACCATTCGAGACGATCAGGGAAGGAAGGTGGGCCTCATCCGACAGAAGCAGCGGCGTGAACGCCAGGCTGCCCACCACAGAAGTCGTCCCGATCCGCGGCCTCTGGGAGGGTCCGAAAATGCGCCTGCCCAAGACCGTGTACAACGCAAAGAAAAAGGACGCGCCCATCATCAGAAGCGGCCCTGCCGTCGCACTGCTCAGATTCCCGCTCGGACGGCAAAGAATAATTACGCCCGCAAATCCCACGAGAATCCCCGACATTTTTTTGAGGGTCAGGGACTCTTTCAACAAGGCCGGAGCCAGCCCCGCCACAAAAATCGGGGTCATGCTGAAAATCACCGCTCCCTGCGCCGCCGGGACCGTTCGGAGGCCGAGATGAAACAGGGAGGTGAAGACCGCCACGCCTCCGAGACCCAGCAGACTCAGGCGAACCCAATCTCCGAAACCCATTTTTCGGACCATACGCCTCCACGAGCCGAAAGCGGTCCCGATCAGAAAGACGCCCCCGATCAAGAAGCGGAAGCTCGCAAGCAGGAGCGCATCGCACCAGGTAAAGGCTCCCGCTGCATGCACGGTCTCGCGCAGAACGATTTTCGTGGCTACTTCGATGGTGCTGAAAAGTAAGATGGTCGCCGAGAGAAATCCCCATCCTCGCATGCCCCCTCCCTTTATGGTCAATCGTCTTTGAAAACCGAAATTCAGTATGTTATGTTATCCAACAGGGATCGGGAAGGGATATAGGTTCGTAGGAGGCGAATCCTTTCGTCGACTGGCGATTTTTTTGAGATCGAACCGGACAAAATATAGTCCAATTGAAGCCTAAAGGCAAGCGTTTTTTCCGCTAATCGCTCGAAGAAAGGCCGCGATCTGTCCGTGGCGGGGCGGCACCGGATGCCTGCCTCCAGTTCAATCCATAGAGGATGAGGTCATGAGAACGGCAAGATTCGTAATTTTTCTCTTGACTTCAAAGCGTTTCTTGTTTATATTTCGCTATGTGTGCAAATATAAAATCAAAGGAGGAAATTGAATGAAAGATGTGGTCAAAGCCTTCAAAGCCATCGCGGATAAGAGCCGCCTCCGGATTCTGGGGATGCTCAAGGGAAAGCCGCTGTGCGTATGTGAGATCGCCGCAGTGCTGGGGCTGGCTCAGTCCACCGTGTCCCGCCATTTGAAGATCCTCGAGGACAGCGGGTTGGCACATCGGGTGAAAAATGGGCTCTGGGTGGAGTATTCGCTTCCTTCGCCGCCTGCGGAATCTTTGCCGGAAAAGGTACTGGATTTGGTGCAGGATGTGCTGGATGGAGACCCTCTTGTCAGCCAAGATCGGCTCAGTGCAAAACAGGTGGATCGGGAGGTGATCTGTCGGCGGGCGTGAGTTGTTTTTTTTGTTTTATATTTCGGTAGTTGCACATATAGAAAAATCACCACATTTAACAGAAAGGAAATCTATGCGCGAACGTACCAAGCTCCTTCTAATCGCGGCGGTCTTTATGGCCGCCTACCTCATCCCCTTCGCCCATCCCACCGTCCGGGGCGCGGGGTTGGAAGCTTTTTTGATGCTCCAGGAGTACGCCCAAAAACACGTGCTCTTCTGTTTGATCCCGGCGTTCTTCATCGCGGGGGCCATTGCCGTGTTCATAAGCCAAGCGGCCGTGATGAAATATTTCGGCGCCCAGGCGAAGAAAATTTTGGCGTACTCGGTGGCGTCTGTCTCCGGCACGATCCTGGCCGTGTGTTCCTGCACAGTGCTTCCTCTGTTCGCGGGCATCTACAAACGAGGCGCCGGCATCGGACCGGCCACCGCGTTCCTGTATTCCGGCCCGGCCGTCAACGTGCTGGCCATCATCCTGACCGCTCGCATCCTCGGCTGGCGGATGGGACTGGCGAGAGCGGTCGGCGCGGTGTTCTTCGCGCTGGTCATCGGCCTCTTAATGGCGCTGATCTTCCGCAAAGAGGAGGCGAACCGGGCGCAAAACGGCCCGCTGATGATTCCAGAGGGGGAAGATGGGGAGCGACCGCTGTGGAAAAACGGCCTCTACTTCCTTACGATGACGCTGATCCTGATCTTCACGGCGTGGGGCAAGCCCTCTCACCCGGTGGGTTTTTGGAACGCCGTGTACGGCGTCCATTGGTATTTGAGCGGAATACTGCTCATCGTTCTCGGCGCGATGTTGTGGCGTTGGTTTCAACGGGACGAGCTATCCGATTGGGTTGCGTCCACGTGGGGATTTTCCAAGCAAATCCTGCCGCTACTTTTCGGCGGGGTACTCGTGGCCGGGTTCCTGATGGGCCGGCCGGAGGCGAATGCCGGTCTGATCCCGGCTCAGTGGATCGGCCGGCTGGTTGGAGGCAACTCGCTGTGGGCGAACCTGCTGGCGTCGTTGGCGGGCGCGCTGATGTATTTTGCCACGCTGACCGAGATTCCCATCCTGCAGGGCTTGATGGGCGCGGGGATGGGGAAGGGGCCTGCGTTGGCCTTATTGCTGGCGGGTCCGGCGTTGAGCCTCCCCAATATGCTGGTGATCCGTAGCGTCATCGGCACGCGGAAGACCTTGGTGTATATCGCCCTCGTGGTGGTGATGGCCACGGCGACGGGGGTATTATTCGGCACGCTGTATTGATGAAAGATATGCAGGTGACCAAAATTAAACTCCCGTTTTACCGCAGAGACGCAGAGGACGCGGAGAACCCCCAAGGCCATGGTTTGAAGTGCTCAGCGCTCTGCGCGTCTTTTCGGTGAGCACAAGAAAATACTTTTGTCCAAGAACTTAGGATGGCGGTTTGTCTCACGCAGACTAAAATGAACCTTTCAGAAGGAAGGAATTATGAAAATCGAAATCTTGGGAACCGGATGCCTCAAGTGCAGGAAGACCACGGCCAACGTAGAAGAAGCGGTGAAGGGACTGGACCTTGCTGCCGAGATCGTCAAGGTTGAAAAAATAGATGACATCATGAACTACGGTGTGATGGTCACCCCGGCCCTGGCCATTGACGGCGAAGTAAAGGTGGCCGGCCGGATTCCGAAGGTGGAGGAGATCAAGGGCTGGCTGTGTCCGATGATTTCGTAAAACCAGCATGGCCTCCATTCACAGCCTTTTGAGGGAGATCTAAGCATATGAAGATCAATCGCTTTGTCTGGCTGATCGGGCTGTTGGCTGTCTGTGGAATGAATGTACCGTGCAACGCGGGAAATACCCATGAGAAGGTCTCGGAAAGAGCACCTCATATTCAATTTGAAGAGACCGACTATGACTTTGGTCAGGTACAGGAGGGCACCCAGGTAACCCACATCTACACATTCAAAAACGTGGGCATAGATACGCTGATGCTCGGGAAAATCCGTACCTCCTGCGGCTGTACAGGGGCCTTAGTATCCGACCGGAAGATTGCGCCCGGTGGAGAGGGCGAAATCAAAGTGACCTTTGACACCAAGAACTACCGTGGAAAGAGCCGCAAGACGGTCACCGTCCACTCCAACGATCCGGACCGGCCTCAGGTGCAGCTCGCTATCTCCTGCGAAATACTCGTGGAGTTCGAGCTGGTGCCCCGCTACGTGAACTTCGGCACGATTGAGAAGGGGGAAGAGCGCTCCAGAAGCGTGAAAGTGCGTTTCCCATCCGATCCTACGCAGTGGGTAACCAAGGTGGAGTCCATGACCAGGGGGATCCACGCCAGGCAAGTACCCTCCAAATCCACGAAACCGGGCGAAACGGAGATCCGGATCCGGGTGAATAAAGAGGTGCCCGTGGGCCGACTGTCCGGCCAGGTGCTGATCTCCACCACCAGCCCGACCAAACCCACAGATACGATCATGGTGGTCGCCCACGTCCGGGGAGAGATCGCCGTGCAGCCCTCCGCCCTTACCGGCGTCTTTCGCAAGGGAGATCCCAAGGCGATTCGATCCATCAGCCTTACCAAAAAGGGAAAGAAGGATCTGAAGATCGAGAAGGTTGAGGAGGACACCGGGCGGTTTGCGCCCCACGTTGTTCAGGTGAAGGAAGGCGAAGACTACCGGGTTGAGATTTTCTTGCGAGCGGATGCTGAGCCTGGACCGTTTCGGGGAACTCTGAAGATCCATACCAACGATCCGAATCAGCGCATCATCGAGGTGCGCCTTTACGGGAGGGTGGAGTAAGATACCATCGAGCACGCAGAAACGGCTTTTCGATCCGAAAAAAATTGTTAGAACGTTCCAACGTTCCAATGTTCACATAGGAGGTCACATGTTCAAACGTGGAATAGTATGGATGGTCTTTCTGGGCATTACAGGCTGCGGAGGCGATAACACCACAGGTGGAACGACCCTCGTGGAAGTCAACGGAGAGGCGATCACCCAAACACGGATCGACGAAGAACTTAAAACGCTTCCTACCCAGGCACAGCACGCCTATCAGGCGGATGCCAAAGGATTTGTGTAGCAATTCATCCGGCGAACCCTTAT
>JAUWMS010000216.1 GCA_030613045.1 Candidatus Latescibacterota bacterium
GACGGTGGAGCGCATGGCCCGGTTCGTCAAGGAACTGTCGGACGCGGAGATGGATGAGACATTTCCGTTTCGGGAGGATTGGAACGTCTGATCCTTCGTGGATTCACGAGGTCATAGCTGCTGTTCCGTCCACTTTATATCGGCGGGTTCGACGAGGACAGACCTCGGAGGTCTGACAGACCTCCGAGGTCTTGCCATCTGTCTGGACGAATTTGGCGGCGCATTACCCATCACAAAAAAAGGAGGAAATCATGGTTATTGACACCCACGTGCATTTTAATCCGCGGAAGGGATTTGTCACGGATTTGTTGAAGAAGTGCGATACCCTGGGGATTGACAAAATATGCCTGCTCGGTTCGCCGCGCGAATTGAAGGGGCCCATTGCGGAGGCCCCGGATCGGATCATCGGGATGGCGATGCTACGCCTCGGATACGATGCGCCCACGGTGGTGGACGATCTGAAGGAACAGGGCATTCCGGGCATAAAGATCATCAGTCCCCGGTACAACTACGACGACGAACGCAACTTCCCGATCTACGAGCGGGCGCAGGCTTATGGCATGCCGATGCTGTTTCACCTCGGCATCGTAATGCGAACGGACATAGACTACGCGCTGGATAAGAACTCGAACCGCATGCGCCCCATCTATCTCGATTACATCGCACGCTGCTTCCCCAAGCTGAAGATCATTGGCGCGCATCTTGGCAATCCCTGGTACGAGGAAGCCAGCATGTCCGCGCGCTGGAACAGCAATCTCTGGTTCGACCTCTCCGGTTCCACGCTCAAGAAAAAGACTGCGGCTTTCCTCCGAAGCCTCCTCTGGTGGGACAAGCCGGGGCATCCCTATAAGGCGCACGGAGGCAAACATCCGTTTGAAAAAATTGTCTTCGGCACCGACGTGGCCATCGAATGGATGGCGGATGTGATGAACGACTATAAACGGATTCTAAAGGAGATGGAAGTGCCGGAGGAATATCAGAAGAAAATTTTCGGGGAAACCGCCGCCGGGATCTTCGACGTCGGTTAGATCGTTAGATTGATACGCACCGCAAAGCCGCGAAGGACGCAAAGAAAAGGCAGGCCAAGGTCGAGGTTCAGGTTATACTGAACGCTTTTGAACTCTTGGGAACAAAGCGGGGGATTGGTGACTGGTAAACCGGCGGAGAAGCAACCACTCACCAATCACCACTCTGTCTTCGAGAGGGGATTCCCAAAATCTCATTTGCGTTGAGTAGAAGAACGCCCCCTCAGAAACCGGAAGGCCAGCCAGCGCACCAGTTCGTCCTGGTCCCGGGCGGCCTTTTCCAGGGGGTCCATAACCGCCGCAGCTGCGATCCGTCCCAGCCCGCTGACGGCCAGCCAGCGGATGTCCCGATCCGAATCTTCCAACAATCGGACAAAGACGGGTACGGCCTTTTCGGTGCGCATCCCCGCAAGCGATCTGGCGGCTTCCTTGCGTACGGACTTTTCCGGATCGTCCAGCGCGCGAACCAACGGAGTGAAACACTCCGGCGATTTGACGATCCCCAAGGACTTGGCAGCCAAACATCTCGTCTCCGGGGAAGCACTTTTCAGCGCCTCAACCAGCGGGCGCGCGGCTTTGATCTTTCCCAAGCCCAGAGACGCCGTCCAGCGGACGTCGGGATGCTCATCCTCTAAAGCCCGGATGAGCGCCGAGGCAGCGCCCGCTCTTCCCAAATTCGCAATGCCTCGCACCACCGTGCGTCGAATAGCCGGGTCCTCGTCGCTCAGATGTTCGATCAGAATAGACATCGCCCGATCGGAAGAAGTCTCCGCCAGAACCTCGATCACCCATCGGCGCGTGGTTTTTGGGCCGGTCTTCAAAATTTCCGTTAGAGGAACGACAGCCCGCTCCGATGCAAGGGGTTTCAGCGCGTCCGCTGCATGCTTGCGCATCTCCTCGTCGTCATGCCCTAACATCTCCAACAGCACATCGAGCGCATCCTCTCCAGCGAGGCGCGCCAAAGACCGCATCGAAGACCAGCGCATCCGGGGATTCGCCTGTTCCTCCCGAACGACCTCGATCAGATGGGGAATGGTTTCTTTACGTCCCATGTCACTCAACACCCGCATCGCCCAACGACGGACGGAAAGATCGTCCTCCGAAAGCAAGGGGAGGAGCTGCTCTGCGGCCTTCTCCGATTTCATGAAGGACAAAAACTGGAACGCTGTCCGACGCGTGAACCCATCCGAACCTCTTAGCATACCCACCAGTGTATCCAACAGCGACTGCCATCCGGGTGCGCCCATTTCCCGCGCGCCTTCCTCCCGTCCTTCCTCCTCCGGCGCGCCCAATTTGGCCGCGATTTTCGTAGCCAGCTCGCGCGTGCTGAACTGCCGGATCGCCTCCACAGCCAACTTCCGAACGGCCTCATCCTCATCCCGGATCGCCGTCAAAAGCGGCCAGAGCACCTTCGGCGAATCCATCCCCTTCAACGCCTCCACCGCTTTACGCCGTGCCTCAACGTCTCCACGCTTCAAATTCTCGAAAAGCTCGGCAATTTGCTCCTCGTTCATAGCTTCGTCCATTCCCCTTCTTCTTGTAACCTCTGCGACGCGGAGCGTCGAGTCTTCGTTCGCACGCAGAGCGTAGGAACGAGATGAGAGATGACGAGATGAAAAATCACTTGTCATTTGAGCTTTGGAATTTGACCTTCTCTCTTATCCCCATCTCCCTCGGATCGTCTGGAACGGAGGATCGAACGCCAATTCCCCAAGCGGACGACAAGGCACCATCTCCCCGTCCCTGAGTTCATAGACTGCGATCTCGCTCAGGCGGTTCGTCCCAAGCCCCCACTGCGCGGCTTTCCTGAGAAAACTCAGTTCCTCCGGATCGCTTCCCATCAAAAAACTGAGCACCGCATCCACGGCCACGGCATTCGTACCCAAAGCGGCGAGGTGCGTCTCGAAATTCCTCCCGCGATGAAAGCCCGTACCCTCCCGTCCCACAACGCCCTCGACGAGATGCAAGTCCGGTTGAACCGCCAACGAAAGCTCACACAGCTTCTCCGCCATCTTTTCCTGCCAGAGGACATAATCCTCCTCACTTACCCCGTCTCGAGGATTCAGGTGCGGCGGCCGGGATTGTTCACACAAGTGCCGCCTGCCGATAGGGGAGATAGACCCCATCAAATTTTTCATACACAGCGTCACCTTCGGCAGCCAGTGACTTTTCATCTTGGGCACACTGATGACGTAGCGTCCTTCTCCCCAGACCGTCTTCGACAAGGTCATCTTTTTAGACGGACCTATAGGCGGCGCGATCTCGATTTCCACCGGCTCATCTACATTCGTGTTGACCAATCGGATGTCCTTCTCCCGAACCAACGCCTCGTATCCCGCGACTTGGAAATGAGGCGCCATCGAATACGCCGGTGGACCACTTCCTCCGCCTTCTGCAATCACCATATCCTCGATCCGAACCCCGACTTCCTCCAAATACGCTACAGTCCCTCGGACAAACGTCGGATGCGTAATGATCCCCGAATCCGGTTCCGCGGGAACCGTGACATTGGGCTTGATCACCACGCGCTTCCCCACATCGGGCCGCACCGCTTTCAGTAACTCGTAGGCCGCCCGATAGAAATCCTCCTCCCGAGCCGCTCCATCCCGATCCATTTTGTACAGACAGACCGCGTTTTCGTCCAACAACCGATTTCTCGACATACCTTACCCCCCTGAGTGGACGTTCAGGCGCCCTCTCCGTGATTCTCATCCAATCTTTTAATCGTAAAAATTGCTGCAATGCAGAAGAAAACAGAGATCAGAAACATCGGCTGATAAGACACGTAATGGATCGCCGCGCCGGCGAGAGCGGGCATGAGGGTCAGCGGGAAGCTGAAGGTGTGCATAAATCCCACATACCGGGGACGAATCCGGCTCGGAGCGATCTCCAGCAGGTAGGTCATATTGGCCAGATTGATCCCGGCCACGCCCGCGCCGCTCGCCGCAAAGACGACAAAGTACAGCGCCGTTCGCAACGAGCCGAAAACGCCAAGCGGGATATTGGGGATATAGGGCGTCAGGGCGGCAATCAGCGGACTCAGGAGCATAAAAATGACGCCCCACTCCAGGATGATCCGGCTGCTTTTGGTTCCGATCCGCATCCAAAGCAAATTGGAGAACACCCCACTGATCAGGCTCACCGACAGAAAAAGCCCGACCGTGGCTTCGTGTATGCCCAAATAGGAGACCGCATAAGGCACGTAGAAGGGAATGCCCATCATCCCGAAGGACCAGAAGGTGCGGGCCACGAGCAGTCTCCGATAGTTCCGGTCGTCCCGAAGGATCCGAACCCCGCTGGCAAGATGATCCGAGAAGGAATTCCGCGTTTTGGCCACCGGATGGATGGGTTCCCGCACCCGGAGAAAGGCGCCCATACCGAGCGTGATGAACACCGTCGCACAGCCGAAGAGCACGCCATAGTTGGTTGGAAAGGTCAGCCCGCTGGACTCGCTGAGCACGTACCGGATCAGAAAGCCCGCCAAAACGGACAACGTGCCCCCCCAGAGCCGTCGGACACTGAACAATCTGGCCCGCTGCTCCACGGGCGCAATTTTAGCGGTGATGTCCATAAAGGGCACCATCGAGACCCCGGCGGCGGACCAGTATAAACCAAACAAAACCAGAAAAACCCAGAGAAAGTGTTGAGGATTTCGGTTCCCGATACACAGCGTGAATAGCGTGATGGCCACCCATATCCCTGTCCGAAGAATCGCCGGATAGAAATAGAACGGCTTCTTTCGCTCCCGATGCTCCACCAGATTGGAGATCACCAGTTGCGGCCAGGTAAATCCCGCGCCCATAATGGTGGTCACCAGTCCCACGTAAAAACTGGACGCCGTAAGCGTATAGATAAACGCAGACAGCACAATCCCGGGGTTGATAAACGCAAAAGCCACGTTGACCAGAACGCCGTTCCATACGAGCAGGCGATAATTTCGCCGTGCCTCCTGTTCCTCCGTCCGATCGGACATGCTCTTCCCCTCTGATCGCCGGGCGATTGGTGATTGGTGATTGGTGATTGGTGCGCTGAAATTCGTCCATTTACGTTTTACGTTTCACATTTCACATTTCACGTGCTCTGCGGTAGAAAATCTAATAGAGCTTTTTCAGCACCCAGGCCACGTTCTGTCCAAAATTGCGCATCGTCTCCACGCCCTCCGCATCGCCGGTGAGGTCCCCTTTCTCGCGCCCGAACGCAATGTTCCAGTAGGTGGAACCCACCACGATCATCTCATTGAGCGTGTAGAAGAACATCAACTGCGCGTACGTGAAGTTCTGTCCCGCACGCCGCGCCACGGCAATCGGCCCTCCCACCTTGCGGCGCAGGAGGCGGCCGTTGTTCCGGGCTACGTATCCGAGGCGGTCCAACAGGGCCATCGTCTCCGGAGTTGCGGAGCCAAAATACACCGGCGAACCCACGATGAATCCCTCCGCCTCCACAATCTTCTCGAAGATCGGCTGAAAATCGTCCTCGATGGCGCATTTCGGCTGCGTCTTGCAGCGCATACACGCAGTGCACGGTGCGATCTCCATTCCCGCGAGCGAAATAAACTCCGTATCGATCCCCTGCTTTT
>JAUWMS010000345.1 GCA_030613045.1 Candidatus Latescibacterota bacterium
CGACTTCTCCGCCTTCTGTTTGATCGGCGTCTGAGCCATCGAGAGCCGCTCCTGCGCATTAGTGACGATCAGTTCCCCTTTTACGATCTCCCAGACTCCGAGCGATTCCCCGGTATCCGGATCGAGCACCTCATCGCCCTCATCGAATACCACGAACCGCATTCCGTTTCGAACCCCGTCCTGCGTGCCCACGTTGAGCAAAAACGTGGTCTCGTCCACGATCTTCGCGATCTTTCCTTTGATTTGGGTCATGCGTTTGTCCTTTCTCTATTCGCACCGCAAAGCCGCAAAGGCCGCAAAGAACTTCACCCCCTGGGTTTTGGGTTTTCTTTGCGCACTTTGCGGCTTTGCGGTGGAAGGTTTCCTAAATCAGAACCCCAACAAACCCGCCACCTCCTCCAGCGACGTCACCGCCGGCTGATGGTCCATCTCCGTATCGGGATGCCGGAGCAGGATAAACGGAATGCCCGCTTCCTCCGCCGCCCACAGATCATACCGGCCATCGCCGATGAGCACGACTTCCTCCCGGCCGAGATCCAACTGCTCCATCGCCTTCAGCACGAGATCCGCTGAGGGCTTGATCCGGCCATCCTCCCGGCTCAGCATCACATCGAAAGAGAGTCCGTGCTTCTCCAGCACGAGGCGCACGGACCGGCCATTGTTGTTGGTCACCAGCGCCGTCTTGATTTCTCGGCCCTTCAACAACTCCAACAGATTCCGCACGCCGCCGTTCAACTCCGAGTGCTTGGCCGCCTCATTCTCAAAACGCTCCAACACGCCGGTCGCCCATTTTCGTTCGTCGGCATCCAACGACTCGATGTGCTCGATCAGCGTACTCCCCTCCCGCGCCCGAATCTCCGCCCGCAACGCCTTCCAATCAATATACGGAACCGTGATCGTGCCATCCATATCGAAAATCACCCCTCGGATCATACGACCTCCCATTTCGGATCTCGGAATGAAACCGCACCGCAAAGACGCAAAGAGCGCAAAGAAACCCAAGAGAAGCGATTCAGAGAAAGGGAACTTTCAACATTTGGGAATCAATCGCCAGAGGGATGGCTTTCTGACCTCTGATCTCTGACTTCTGACCTCAGCAATTTGCAGTTTGCCTTTCTCTGCGTCCTTTGCGACTTTGCGGTGAAAATCTGCAATCTACAATCGAACCTTCTTCCCCGTCCGTCCGCTTTCGTAAGCCGCCATCACAGTGCTCAGAATCTCCAATCCGTGCTCGAGGCGGTTAATCTCCGGCTCTCTGTCGTTCAGTATGCAGTCCGACAGATGCTCGATCTCCGAGGTGTACATATCTTTCGGCTCCACGGTAATCTCCCGCCGGTCCACGTCGAGCGATGCAGCGTTCTGCATCGGATCGTATTCCTTCGCATCGTCGCTCAGATACGCAATCATCCGCCCGCCCGGAGCCTGACCGATGGTGCCCTCGAGAAGGATGCTTCCCTTATTGCCGTACAGTTCCAGACGGCTCAACGCCGATCCGTCGGGCACGTTGAAAAAACAATCCGCGATGCCGTGCGCGCCGCTCCCGAATTGCAGCAAGGTCGTGGAAGAATCCTCCACCGCATACTGGAACGTCTGCGTGTTGACCAGCGCCATCACGGATTGAATCGGGCCGATGTACATCTCCAACAGATCGTAGCAGTGAGAGGCCAGGTCCATCAGCGTGCCGCCGCCGCCCAATTTGGGATCCTGCCGCCATGCGCCGGGCATGTCCGGATACCAGCACGAAAGCTGCGCGCGTCCCATCACCACGTTCCCGATCAGTCCTTCGTCCACCATTTCCTTCGCCTTGAGATTGAGCGTATGAAACCGCATCATATACCCTTCGCACGCCTTCACTCGGGCCTTGCGACATGCGTCCACGATCGCTTGTCCTTCCTTCATCCCGATGGCAAACGGTTTCTCGATCAGGAGATGCTTGCCCGCTTCGGCGGCCATAATCGCCTGTGTGTGATGCAGATACACCGGCGTGGCAAGGTACACCGCATCCACCCTCGGATCCGCCAGTAACTCCCGCTCCGTGTAATATCCCCGGACGCCATACTTCTTCGCCAGCGCATCCGTATCCGCATCGGGCATGGACATCACCGCCACCAACTCGGCATTCTCCGCCTCCAACATACCCGGAATCGTCTTCCGGTCCGCGATCCCACCCGCACCGATCACGCCCCAGCCGATCTTGTCTGCATTCATGAGATCCCTCCTTGTGTTAGTGCAAATGAATCCGGGAAATTAAGCTCCGTCAGCGATGAAGCGGGGCTTGGAGATTTCCAAAGTCTTCGAGACTTTGGAAATCTTGATCCTTTTCCGATCTCCGAAAATTCAAGTGCGTTTGGTATGTATTTGGTTGTGCGAACCCACCTCGAAAAAAACTTCCAGAAACTAATTTAGCTCACGTATATCTCAGAGAAATCATTCTCGCACGGAGCCCCATCCAGAAAAAGCACCCGCCCGCTTTGCGGCAGCCCGATCATCGAATACTCGGTGCAGGCCCCATCCTGCTCCCCATGCCGGCAGATGCCGGGATCCCCATGATGTCGGAGCAACTTCTTCATATCCTCCAGGCCGAAGTCCCTCTCCTCCGAAAGCCTTCGGTCAAGAAACCGCCACCGGGCCTGTGCGTTGCGTTTGCCTGCCTCGTCCCGCCGGTCGGCATTCGCCAAGGTGGGCAATTGGTAGCAATTCACGCAGTGCATGGGCCGATGTCCGCCATCCGGCCTGCGCACCTGCATCAAGGGACAAGGGGCCTCGATAGAACACGTAGCGCCTTTGCGATCCACGCAGAGAATACTGTAGCCTTTCCCACGAGTCGGAAGGCTGGTCATGTGCCGCACGAAATCCGCCGTGGTTCGGCTGTGCATCATCCCTTCATAAGCCCAGAGACGGATGGGCGCGTGCTCGTCGCTCTGCTGAAAGATGCTCCCCACGGAGGAATGCCCCGCGGTTAGTCCTTCCGCATTCATGCCGTCCGTTGTGGCGAGCATCCCGCAAAATGTAAAAATCAGCAGGGGAATGCCATCGTTCCGGCGGACGAGACGAGCGCATACGGGACGTGGCTTTTCCCCCGGAAGCCCGTCGTTATTTTTTCCCCAGATCGGGCCATCCGGCCCCTCGGCGAAGACGATGTTGGTGCATCCTTCCGTGATGTTCATTTTATCGGGAACCATCGGCAGATTCAGCCGAAAAATTTCTTCCGACGGGACATTTGCACCCTCTGCCGTACCCTCCATCTCCTCCAGCACATCGGGCAGATGGCGTTTGAGCGTGGAGAGGAACACGGGCATGCGCCGTTCCCAGTCGGCGTGGTCAAAAAAGTAGGGAAACGCAAGGTGCTCCCGGATTTCCTCGCGCAGGGCTTCTCCGGTGCCGCGTCCGATGGTGCGCGGATCTCCGGAAACTTCAACGATTTTCATAGGGATGCCGTCCCTTCCAAAAGCTCCAGAGCCATCCTCAGCATATCCCAGGCGTGCGCATTCCCCTGGATGTCGCCTATGGGATAGGGATGATCGCACAGCTTCACGCCGGCGTGCTGGGCGAGACAGCCCTGCTCCGTGGCGGAGTAGAATCCATCGGGCTGCTTGAGCCGCCACACCTCAGGAATGATCCTCAGCGCGGCCACTGCGATGTCCTCCCGGCGGTAGTTGTACCCGAGTTGCCGCGAAAGCGTGGTCAGAAGATGCATGTTGTTCCAGGGGGAACAGGCTTCCCCGAACAGGCCGCCTCGCTCCTGAACGATCAGCACGGAGTCCACGATTTTCTCCATGCGCGGGAGTGCTCTGCCGATCATTTCATAGACCACCATGCTCTTGAAAAAACCATTCATCGCATCCACGAGATCCGGCGATTTCGACCAGAATCCGGTCTCAGGATTCTGACGGGCTTCGAGCCACTCGCAGATCGTCTGCAAATACGGATCATCGCCGACGAGTTCACCCTGCGCTTCAAGCTCCTGCACGCGCACCATCGTCCATGCACCAATCGGCGAGCAGGCCGCGTAGGGATGCTCATCTACGGGCAATGCCTCTAAGCCGGGGACTAACGTTTCAAGCGTGGGACACTTTTCCTCCGCCCGTGGAGGCGCATACCGTGGACGGATCCCCTGCGACTTCAAGCGGCGGATCAGCTTCATCGTAATGGCCCGAAAATAATCGTCTCCCTGATTCGGCACCACGGGACACTTGAACAG
>JAUWMS010000002.1 GCA_030613045.1 Candidatus Latescibacterota bacterium
CGGAACAGCGACTCGCGATCGGAACGAATGGCCAGCGCATTGCCCAGTTGGCTCAAACAGAGCACGGTGAAGACCATCGTCTGCCAATGCGCGTGGTCGGTATAGAATGCCCACCCCTGGGTGGCGAGCGAAGCGGCGCCCATCAGCAGGCCGATCCATATAATTTGCGCTCCGAGTCCGTGCGCAAAGAGGGTTTCCTTCGGAGGCTTGGGAGGCCGCGTCATCAGCCCCTTTTCCTCCGGTTCCGCAGCGTATGCCAGCCCAGGCAGCCCGTCCGTCACTAAGTTGATCCAGAGGATGTGAATCGGCAGTAAAGGGATGGGCAAGCCGAGGAAGGGCGCCAGAAAGATCGTCCATATCTCGCCGGAATTGCTCGTCATGGTGTATTTGACAAACTTTCGGATGTTGTCGTAGATGCGCCGGCCCTCTCTGACCGCGTGGACGATCGTGGCAAAGTTGTCGTCGAGAAGGATCATGTGCGATGCCTCCTTGGCCACGTCGGTGCCCGTGATGCCCATCGCCACGCCGATTTCCGCACGTTTGAGCGCGGGCGCGTCGTTCACCCCGTCGCCGGTCATCGCCACGAACTCGCCCTTGTCCTGGAGTGCTCTGACAATCTTGACTTTCTGTTCCGGCGCGACCCGGGCATATACCCGGACTTCCTGAACGATTCTCTCAAATTCGTCGAGGGACAGGGCCGCCAGTTCCTTTCCGGTCAAAATGTCGTCAGGCCCGTCCGCGATGCCGAGACGACGGGCAATGGCCAGAGCCGTCGCGGGGTGATCGCCCGTAATCATCACGGGCCGGATGCCGGCTGATTTGCACAGCCCTATAGCCTCCTCGGCCTCCGGTCTGGGCGGGTCCATCAAACCGGCCAGCCCGACGAACGTCAGGTCTTTTTCGACCTCCTCCGGAGCGAAGCTCGATGGCATGTCCTTCCAACGCCGCATGGCGATGCCAAGCACTCTGAGACCGTCGTCCGCCATGGCCTCGATCTCCCGACCTATCCGTTCCGAATCGAGCGGAAGCGTTCCGTCCTCACCCAGTCTATCGAGAGAGCGATCCACGATCACTTCGGCAGCGCCCTTTGTGAAGGAGACCCATCCGCCCTCCGGGGAGGTATGAAACGTGGTCATACACTTTCGTTCGGAGTCGAACGGGATTTCGTCTATCCGGGGCCAATCCTCTTCCAAGTGTTCGCGACGAAATCCGCCCTCGGCGGCCACTTCATACAGGGCAACCTCCGTGGGGTCGCCCACGGTGCTCTGTTCCTCCTGTTCACCGGCCGCGGATACGTCATTGCACAACGCGGCTCCACGAAGAAGCCACGTCCAGGACTCGTTGCAAATGGCCGGCCTGCCGGAGACCATTGAACCGTTGACGGAGAATCGCTCGGCTTTCATCTTGTTTTGGGTCAGGGTGCCGGTTTTGTCGGTGCATATATAGGTGACCGACCCGAGGGTTTCGACGGCCGGGAGTTTACGTATCAAGGCATGGGTGCGGACCATGCGGCGCGCTCCGAGGGCGAGCGTTATGGTGACCACGGCAGGCAGCGCCTCCGGAACGGCCGCCACAGCGAGGCTCACCGCGGTCAGAAACATCAGCACTACGTCTTCGCCTCGCATCACACCTACCACGAAGACGAGCGCACAGATGGCCAGGGCAGCCAATCCGAGGTTTCTGCCGAACACGGCGAGTCGCTTCTGAAGCGGGGTTTTGACCTCCTTCTCGGACCCGAGCAGGTTCGCAATCCTGCCGAGCTCAGTGGAAATGCCCGTTTCCGCGACGACTCCGACGCCCCGGCCGTACACCACCTGGGTTCCCTTGTACGCCATGTTTTTTCGGTCGCCCAGCGCTGCATCGTGATCCGGAACCGCATCCACGGTTTTCTCGACAGGCATGGATTCCCCCGTCAGCACCGCCTCCGCGATTCGGAGGGAAGCGACCTCTAACAGGCGCAGATCGGCTGGCACGATCCGGCCGGCCTCGAGGAGCACGATGTCGCCCGACACGATGTTCACGGCGGGAATCTCCAGCGTCTGCCCCTCCCGCCTCACCACCGCGTTGGGAGCGGCTAACTTCTTCAAAGCCTCCATCGCCCGCTCGGCCCGAATCTCTTGCACGAACCCGATGACCGCGTTCAAAAGAACGATGACCAGGATTGCGATCGTGTCCTGAGGCTCACCGATCACGCCCGACACCACCGCGGCACCGATCAGCAATAAGATCATGAAGTCTTTGAACTGGTCGGCGATCATCGCGGCAATGGTCCGGCGTTTTACTTCGGGGAGTTGGTTCGGCCCGTGCCGGGCAAGGCGCGCTTTTGCCTCGGAGGGGGTGAGTCCGTCCAGGCGGCTCTCCAAGGATTGGAGAGCCGCGTCGCCAGGGAGGGTATGCCAGGCTTTCATCGAGGCTGCGGACGCGTTCCCGCGTTCGGAAGCAGAGGCTTTGTTGACGTTCGTCGTCGTTTTTTTGTTTGCGGTCACACGCATCCTCCGGATTCGTTGACGATGGTTGTCGGATCTACGAACTTTCAAAATAAAAACGGAGTTCTTCACATGCCCTTCAACGTTGGAGTTGTCGAATATCATCCTCACAAACAAACTCAATCGTCACACCGTTTCGCTCCAGCGCACCTCTGCATGCCCACCACTCGCTATCCACGGCCTGCCATATCGGAGGACGCTTCGGATGAGCTAGTGCGACGGCGACAAACTTGCGGTCGGAGGGATCAAAATCCTTCAAAGCGGGATCCGCAGGGAACTCCTCAAAAGTTGTTTCCTGCTTGTTCACAGGAGTAATTGAGACATGCTCACATCGTCGCTGGTTGGTCCGATTGGTCAACACCCACTTCAGAAAAGCATCGCCTACACCGGGTTGACCGCCGGAATGAAGATTGTTCTGGTATTCCCCGATGATCCGCCATTGATCATCGAGCACCAATTGATCCATTCCGTTCGTGATCCTCTGAAGATGCTCCACACACGTCACCACGCAATTCGTTGAGGCCTGAGCAGAGTGTCCATTCGCCACCGCAGCCACGTTCGTATCCACGACCACTTTCACGATCCGCCCTCCCCCTGTCGTTTCATGGCGGCTTTCGTCATGGCAGCAAGATCTCCCATCTCATCTCCGAAGAAGCCCTGAGGCCAGTTCCGGATACTTCCGAATGGATCCAGATCCAGTCGTTCAATCTTTGATGCGCCTTGATCCATCCGACAAAAGTAGAGCGCTGTCTCTTCCGTCGAGATTTTTCGCTCAGCAATACGCCGTTGGAGCCGCCGCAGCAGATGTTCACTGTGGCTCTCGACGATAACCTGGACGTTCCGCTCCTTTACCACGTCAATGAACACATCCGCCAGACTGGCCTGCACAGACGGATGTAGATGAATCTCCGGTTGTTCCAACAGGATGATCGAGTGTTCGGGCGCATAATAACAAAGGACGAGTACAGGCAGAATCTGTGAGACGCCGAAGCCTATGTCCGTGATGAGAACCTCGGGACTCGTTTTGCTCTTTTTGACGCGGAACTCATAGTCCTTGCGGTTCTCCGCGATGGGCTGGAGAGAAAACGAGTCAATAAGCCCCATTTCCTGCATCCACGCAAGAATCCGCTCCTCAATAAGTTTGTGATGGCGTCTTTTCGTTACTAGGCGCGGGCTTGTGAGCCCTTCCGCGCGTGCAGCCAGAAGCGCGGCGACAGCATGTTCGCCTCGTATCCCAACGTCCGGGGGGCGGTCGCCGGCCCAGACGTAACGGCGCTGAGGATATTCGCGCAACGGTCCTAGGTAGATCATCCGCGTACACATCTCCCCAAAGGCGAGCACGAAGTCCGACAGGAAACCGGTATTCTGATAGTATCCGGTCGCTTCGTCCGGGAATCCATAGCACTTCACCGGAGGAGGCAGTGGCCACGCACGCCCCTGGACGCGCCTTGCCGGATAGTCCCCGTGGAGGAGATCATATCGGTCTCTTTCCGCAGGTTTTTTGCTGTTTTTTCTGCGCATTCCAAATTGCTGACTGCCAAACTCGTAAACAAAGCGCTCCACCACGATCCGCTCAAATTCCTCACAAATCCCCGCCTTAAAGGTCAGCGCAGAGATCTGGAACAGTTTTTCCTTCCCCTTCTCAGGATTGTTGATAACGAGGGATCGCGGTAGCTTCCACGACAAAGACAGACGCAAGGGCAACTCGACCCGATGTCCGTATATGAGGTCGAAAAACGTCCCCAAATCCACCAGAGAACGCTCATCGCCGGTGTGCAAAACGCGTTTACGGTCCGAAGATTCCACCGTCTGTTTCAGCATCAAAAGCATCTGCAGAATGCTCGTCTTGCCCGAACTGTTGGTGCCAAAAAGGCCGGTCAGGGGAGCCAGAGCTAATGCACCCGTATCTTTCCACGACTTGAAATGCTCAGCATGCAATTGAGTAATCATAGGGGCCACTCCCTGTTGAGATTTTTTTTGGAATTTTCAACGGCCTATTGAACACCGAAAAACACCGAAGGCCACTGAAAAGGCCGGATCTTGGTTTTTTTCGGTGTGTTTCAGTGTTTTTCGGTGTTCGATTTATATCCGAATCTTCTCCCCCACCCTATCCTGCTCGGCGATGGAAAGCTGAAACCCGTCCGCTCCGATCTCCCGAAGCGCCGCTCGCACCGATTCCCGCGCCAACTCCGGCCGGTTGTTGTCCCTGCTCAGATGCGCCAGAACGCCTCGCTCAAGTCCCAGTTGAGCCAACTCCCGCACAAACGACGCCGCCTCTTCGTTGGAGAGATGCCCAAACCGGCCCCGGATCCGCTGCTTTAATTCCCAGGGATACGAACCATCCCGGAGCATCTGCTCATCGTGATTGGACTCCAATACCACCAGGTCTGCACCTCGCAGGCGTTCGCGCACCAAATGGGTGACGCACCCCAGATCGGTGGCGATTCCCACGCTGGACGCTCCGTTCGCGACGACGAAGCCCGATGGATCGGCCGCGTCGTGCGATACGCTGAACGGATGGATGTTCAGGTCTCCTATGGGAAACGCCGCGCCCTGCTCGAAGACCTCGACGCGCTCCTTCCCCTTCAGGAGCCGCTTCACGGAATCGAACGTGGCCGCGTTCACGTAGATGGGCAGTCCGAACCGCCGGGCCAATACGCCCACGCCGCTGACGTGATCGCTGTGCTCGTGGCTGACCACGATGGCCGACAGGGACGCCCCATCCGCTCCGATGGCGTGCAGCCGCTGCTCGATTTTTTTACCGCTCAGTCCGGCATCCACGAGGATCGCGGTGTTTCCCTCGGCGACGTAGATGGCGTTTCCGGAACTGCCGCTCGCTAATACGCAGACGTGCACAAAAAATCTCCAGAAAAAAATTTCACCGCAGAGCCCTCAGCGCGGCATAAGCCCAAAAGCAATGGGACACGGATACCACGGATTTTCACGGATCAAACAAAGTGCGTATAGGTGGGAATCCGAACAATCCAACCCATCCTCGCTCAACAAAAACCTTGTCAAAAAAACAAGGTTTCGCAGGTTAGTAGTACAGAGGGCGCGGAGAAAAAGTGAGACGTGAAACGGACATGTAGGGGCGATCCTTGTGATCGCCCTCCCTCCCTTACAGCCCAAGTCCCAACGAAACGCAATGCGTATTTCCCAGGTCGAAGTCGAAAGGCACAAACGCGTAATCCATCCGCCACGTCCCGCGCGTGATGCCCAGCCCGGCGGAGTAAGTTCGTTCCTCCGATCCGGTCTGAGTTCCGGCGCGGAGCGCTATGAGTCCTCCGATCCGGTATTCCAGTCCGAGGTGCACCCGTGTCCAGAAGTCGTTCGGGAAACTCACGTCCACCGACGCCAACAGTCGGTCCTGGAAGCAATAGGAAGTGCCCGCTCGAATTTCCGTGGGCAGATCAATGGACTCCGCCTTCATCTTGTTCGTCGTCCCGAGGTGGCGCAGGACGAAAGCACACTGCATGCCCTCCACCGGGGGATGGAAAAGCAGACCGAGGTCCATCGCCCAACCGGATGCGTCCTCGATGTGAATCTTCTCATAAAGTGCGTGTATGTTCACTCCAAAGTCCATCCAGGGCTTCAGGCGCTGTGCATAAGAGCACGTCATGGCGACGTCGTACACCCCGAACGTTCCGAGCGGCTCCACAGTAGGTCCTTCCCGGCGCTCCAGATCCCCGGCGGTCTGAAGCCTCACGCTGATCCCAATCGTGCGACGCCCGTTCCCAAGGGCCAGTCCCGCGTATTCTCCCCGGATTCCCTGAAACCAGGCGGAGTGCATCCACACCACGTCCTTGCCCTCGATACCAACCAGACCCGCCGGATTCCAATAGCCTGCCGTCGCATCCCCGGAGATCGCGCTGTAGGCCCCTCCCAACGCCGCAGCCCGTCCGCCGATGCCCACCTTCAGAAACGCCATGCCTGTGGCCCCGGCATGATCGTGAATCTCCGCGCAGAAGCCCCACGAAACTCCCACGGATACCAAAATAATTACAGCGATGATCCTTTTCATAAGTATGCTCCATTCGACTTGACAGTTATGCAGCGTTTTCAATCTCCGATAGAAATTGCGACCAGATTTCTGGAATGGTATTCGCCAAATCTTCCAGATGCGCTTCATTGAGCATAAATCCATACGCATGAACAAAAAAATGTCTAAAAGTCAGGTACTCATAAAGGTTATCAGAAAGCCTCTCTGAAACAATCCCAAGAGATGCTGCGAGGTTCAACATATCCTTGTGCCAGCTATCGGAGCTTGGTATTTCAAGTTCTTTTGCCTTTAAGATTTGCTTCAGAATGTTTTCTATCCCATTATAGATATTATGAAGAAAGGTCCCAATAGCAGCCAATTCAACGACAGATTTCTCCTTCCTTGCCATTGCCTCTCCGAGATTACTTAATGCGATCTCCACATGTTCTTTTTCTGCAAGAACTTGCCTGGACAGATTATCCATAGATTTTCACCCCGGTTTCTTCCACCAGGTCATTGAATAGAGATTTACCGGACAAATCCACAAGGTCCACAGGTTTTGACAGGTGCTTAAACAGTTCGGCGTAAAACTTGAAGAACAATCGAGGTTCGATTCCTCTCACCCCGAGGTCTATGTCGCGACCTTCTTTCTCTTTGTTTATCGAAGACCCAAATAAGATGATATAGGAGACATCATATTTCCTCGCACACCGTAAAATGATATTTTTGTCTTTTTCCGTGATCATTCTCCATCCCCTCTTTCGCCATTTTCCGTCCAACTCCGAAGCCTCAAAACCCCATCATCACCGAACCCACGTGGCTGTTTCCCGCCCCGATCGGATCGGTTACGTAGGCGTAGCCGAAGCGGAAGAAGCCCGGAGTGACCATAGTCCGGATATCGAATCCGGCTGAGAAGGAGCGCATCTCCGATTCCAGAAGATGGCTCACGCCGCCCCGGACGGACAACATCGGATGCGCCACAAATTCCGAACCGAAACGAACGTCCATCTCCGAGTCGCGGGATTTCGAGGCATCCGCCGCCAGCAGCAGCCGATTCGACAGCACGCGATAGGACAGGCCCACCGCTATGCTCGACGGGACGTCGTCCTCCGAAGCCGTCTCCCGGTCCCATAGGCTCGTCTTCCACGACAGGCGCGTTCCGATGTCTTTGACCACGCACCCCATTCGAAAATTACCGGGAAACTCCAGTTGCAGCCCCAAGTCGAACCCAAGCCCCTTCGCGGTCTGATCCGCCAGGGTCTGATACAAATATTTCACTGTCAGCCCCAGCGAGGCAGGCAGCGGAAGCGGCAACCCTCTTGCGAAGGCGAAGTAGAACGCATTCTCCGAGTCCGACATCCGTCCCGTAACCTTGCCATTGACGTCCCGCCGATCCACCTCCGTGCCCGCATACAGCCATCCCAACGCATACCCGCCTCCCGGCTCAAGCGGTTGCGCAATCCCTGAAAAAAAACATTTTCGATCTAAGGACAAAAAGCGAAAGCTCGCCGCCACCTCCGTCCGTGTCAGATGATTCAACCCTCCCGGATTCCAGTGCAGACTGTAGATGTCATCCGTCACCGCCGCAACCGCGCCGCCCATCCCGCATGCCCGCGCGCCGCCGCCGAGCGTCAGGAAGGCTCCCGCGGCGCCTCCTGTGTTCGCGTGGGAAATCGTGGTTCCACAGATAAAAAATAGTAAAACGTAAAACGTAAAACGTAAAACGTAAGCCCATTTCGGATTTCGGATTTCGGATTTCGGATTGAACCCCCACAATCCACAATCCACAATTCCTGCCTCCGTGGTGCTTTCCTTCGTTCGATTCATAGTCTGGCCCTTTTTTCACCGCAAAGATGCAAAGAACGCAGAGAACTGCAACCCCTCTTGTTTTTCTTTGCGAACTTTGCGTCTTTGCGGTGCGTTTTTATCATTCCAACACGACAATCTTCCCAAATCCCTGATCGCCCCGGTCGGTCTCGATGCGATAGAAATACACTCCGTTTGCCACCACCTCACCGGCGTCATTTTCCCCATCCCAGTTATCTCCGTGATTTTCCGGGCCGGTGCGTTGGGCGTCCTGGATCAGCATTTTTACCGGACGGCTCGCAAAATCGTAAATGCGGATCGTGACGTCGGCGGGATGGCTCAGGCTATACTGGATGCGCACCACCTCGTGCTGGCTCGGTGAGAAGGGATTTTGGAACGCGTACGTTCGAACGGTGGACATACTATCCACCTTTGTCATCGCGCCGACATACTTCCCCTCATCTAACGAGCGGGTCTTCACCGGCACTTTGATAATCGTCCAGGTTTCTCCGAGATCAATGGATCGAGCCAGGCCCTTCTCCGATCCGACCCACAGCGTATCTCCCACGACCGCGATGCCCACCACGTCCGTATCTATCCGCTCGCGTGCGACGGGGTCTTCGATGGAGACATGCGTCCACTCGGCTCCGAAATCGTCCGTTCGGTACAGGCCGTCGTCCGTCGTGGCCCACACGATGGAGTCTTTGAACGCAAAGTTCCAGGCGGAACGGTCGAGATTTGTATGCGCCCACGTTGCGCCGCCATCCGAGGTAGTGCTCACGCCTTCGCGTCCTCCTTCCTCGAACGGTTTGGCTCCGGCCCAGAGGATGGACGTTTCTCCCCATTGTTGAACTGCCAGAGACGGGATGAAATTTCCGGGGATTGCTCCTTCCGTGTTTGCCCGATCATAGCGAATCCACGTTTGACCGTCGTCCGTGCTCCGGTGGATGCCTCCGAATGTGCCCACCCAGATCGTATCTCCGCACGTTACCAACGCATTGGCGTGGTGGTTCGGATTTTTGAAGTCGAACCCGGACGTGTCGGGCAGGACGTGCTCCCAGGTCTCCCCCAGGTCGCTCGTTTTCATGGCAAATCCCGCTGTGAAGGGAAACCACATGGTTTGCCCCACCGAAGCGATGTCGTAACACGTGGTATAGTTATCCGGAAAGGAAAAGCCTTCCCTTTCGGAGAAGATGTCCTCGGTTTTGAAGTGCCGCCAGGTTATGCCGCCATCCACGGAAAGCCGCAACCCGTTTCCCGCAGGAATCTCCTCGTCCTGATACTCGATGGAATAGGTCGTCGCCACCCAGAGTGTATCCCCGCGCACCCAAAACGCACTGATGCCTTCTTCGGGCTTGTTTAGTTCCAGGTCGTAACTTACCCAGTCGGAGGCACGTTCTCCGGCTCCGATCAATCTGCTGATACAATCTCCGGACGCCACGTAGAGCACGCTATCCGCCCATACAATATCTCCGATATCGTTTCCACCCAATCCCGGTCTGGACTCGTTGAGGAAATCTGTGGGGATAAACGCAGTGCTCGATTCCGCAAACGAAAACAGACTTCCCAGGATCACTAACGCAACAGATCGTACCCGACGGTGTACTCTCAACCTCTTCATAAAACATCCTTCTAACAAAAAGGACTGCCAACGCATTTATACTCTTTCGGCAGTCCGACGAAAGCCCATCCCGAAGCGATCTCGAAATAAAAACTACCGCCCCCGCCGGGGACACCCTCGATTGCATACGCGGCGCCTCTGTCCGACTGAGAAGCCTTCGGCGGGCAGGAATAAACCAGGCTCTTCACCCGCCTTCCTCTTTCCGCAGACAACGCCTAAAGATAGCAATAAATCGGAGTCCTTGTCAAGTATTTTGTTTTGCGCAAAAGGGCAATGGGGAACAACCCGGGTTTCCCCTGTGGACGCCGCTCCAAGCAGTGGTTTGACGAGGTCAATCCAAAATCGCGCAGGGCACTCAGCAAGGTCTATCGTGCTTTCCTTCGAGCGACTAACCGCTCCACGATCTCTCGGGCCTCCGGAATATGTGTCTCCCTGTGCAAGCGAGGCCAAGGATTGCGCTCACTAACTGGCCGCATTACTATACCAGGATGAGCCAGGTGAATGACCGGATAGCTCGCCGCGCCCAACTGACATTCCTTCAAATCACCCCCCAGCAGCGCATTGCGATTCTTTTGCCCCTTCACCCCCTGAAGAATTCCGGCTACTTCAGCACCCAAGGTAATCACCAATCGAGGCTGTGCCAAAGCCAACTCCTCTTCCAGCCAATGCATTCCTCTATGAGCAAAACACTCAAACTGACTCCGTGTTTCCCGCTCTGGCCAAGCGCAGCCCAAACGACGATATTTCGCCAAGTGCCCTTCCTTGAAAAGAAAAACGCGCACCAAATCGGTGATCCAGCACTGCTCGCGCAACAGACGTAATGGGAACAGATATGCCTTTTCCAATTCATCCCCACTTGCCACCGTCCGCACGCGGCTACCATCGAAGTAAGGTTCGGTGGAGAAAGGGCCACAGTGATCACCTACCGGAACATCCCGCTCTGCGCCAATGGTAGCAAAGTGTGCCGAGGGATAGGCCCCAATGATACAAACGCCACCATGAGCCGTGTCCAAAGGAACCACTGGCTGCACCGGATTCCCGTAGATGTACTTGTATGTTGGTGGCAACGGCAGGTCACTCGTGTAATTCGCGTATAGACGCCGTTGAAAATCCTGAATAATTGTTTTCGACTCACTCAAATTCCTTGCCATCCTTTCCTCTCTTTCCTCGCGCTGTATATACTCATCGGATCATACCCTTGCAAAACGCCATAACTCCTCTGCACCAACGCTTCATTTCCAGACAACTTCTGCCCGAAGTCTGGAAAGGGGACGCCCGGTCTCCCATAGTTTGGGACTATCGGCCATTCAAACCTGTCTGCAGGCTTCCCGAAATCACGATCCAAATCGGAGCCGGTGAACCGCAACCTTCCCCAAAGCCCTCCAGTTTCCCGGCTTGTGCCCGATGTGCAGCCGGGTAAATTCCCCGCCGTTAGGTCTGTCGAGCGGCCTTCTGTCCACTTCCTTTCCATCCAAATACAGCACGGCCTCGCCCGGAGCGTTCCACGTCGCCTTTATCCGGTGGGGCTCCCCTTCCTTCCAGTCGTCTATGCTGCCCTCCGGGACCTCGATGAGCTTTCTGTGAACATCGTAAATCCGCAGGTGGATGCCCCGGTAAAACGTGATCAGGCTGACGCAGCTTTTGTTGTGAACCTCGTCGCACAGATGGATGTAGCATCGCTGATTGAGCCAGCTCGTGGAGCCGGGATTCAAGGTGACGGTCAGCTCGATCTCCCCGCTGTCGGTGGCCGCGGGCCGGACGAACCGGGCGGCCGCGAAACGCTCGCCTTCGGAGATCAGCGCAACGCCCTCGTATTCCGGCCTTCCCTCCACTAATTTTACGTTGCCGCTTTCTAACAGAGCCTTTACGCCGGAATTCCACTCGAAGTTTTCCCCGGTGGAAGCGGGTATGGAACGCCGGGCTTTCTCCTGATCCCGCCGGAGCCAATCGGTGAGCATGACGACATAAGCTCCCATCGAACGCCCTATTATCCCAATGCTCTTACCACCGGACCCGGGATCGTAAAGCGTCCACAGGCATGCGTGGAAGGCTTTTTCGGAGATCTCCCGAAACACCTCTTCTCCGGTCAATTCGTACGCATATCCGAGTCCGCGCACAAAAAGCGGAGTCAAATGCTGGGAAGCAACAAATCGGTGCGGGCGGTTGTATGCGTTCTGCTCGTAAACAAAAGTGGCGCGATGGGGAAACCACATCTCGTCTATCAGAAACCGGGCCAGGTTCACGATGGAACGTGCCGCGGCTTCGTCTCCGGTGGCCCGGTGAACCCTCTCCAATCCTTCCATAATGATCCCCAGCATAAACGGCTTGCAGCCATCCTGCATGGCCGTCCGCCACCAGACCAACGGCTGCTCCTCGCTTCCTGTTTCCTGCTCATATTCCCGGTCTGGATCGGATGTAAATCCGAGGATATAATCCGTAAGTCGCTTTGCACATTCGAGGACCTGCTCGTCTCCGGTGGCCTCATAAGTTCCCATCAGCGCAACGAGGGGCCAGCCGAGATTGCGTTCGCTGTGCTGCCCCCAAATCCCGCGCAATGTATTTTCGTCGCCGGAAGCGAAATAGTCCATCAGGTAATCAGTCACCCCCACAGCCGATTCTTTTGCCCACACATCGCCGTGGAGGAAATAAAGCATCCAATAACCGTCCGTCCAGTAGTGACCGAGTTCGCCGGTGGCGCTTCTCGCATGCCCGTGATCCTCGGCGGTCTCGGAATATCCGTGAAAACGCATGTCCCCGGTGAGGGATATCCAGTCCACGTCGGTCATGTGAATCGCCGAATGTTTGGCCACTTTTAGAAAACGCCAGTCGCCGTCTCGCGCGAACCCCTGAAAATAGGCATACGCCACGTCGTACTCATTGACGGCGTACATCCTTCTCTTTCCGCCATACGCGCCCCATGGCATGGGCCAGTCGCCGTAATGCTGAAGTCCGAAATAGTCCCGATCTTGCCTGCTTTCTTCCTCCAATGGAACCACGGGGCCGGCTCCGCTGTCGGCTGTGGACAGGCGGGATAATCGTCCCGATTCGTACGCGGCTTTCAACGCCTTCTCAAAGCCCGGGCAATCCGGCCCGGCTTCGGCGTTTTCCGGCGACGGCGTGAGCAATCCCAGCGCCCCACTTTTGCAGACGTGAGAAGGGTCTATTGAGAACGCCACCTCGTGCCCGGCCACATCCGACGCCTTGTCTCCGCAGGTCAGATGAACGGTGTGGCGGAAGCTGGTTCCCCCCAGCACGGGCAGCGGCTTCACCTTATCGGGATAGAAAGATAGCTGAACGCCGCGCTTGCCCCACGCTATCTCCAATGGACTGCGTTGCCAGGCTTTTTCCACCCACAGGGAATGCCCCTCTCCGTCCCATCTTCCCTCCGGGTACTCTTCGACCACCGATGCGCCATTAGTGCTCACCTTTCCGGGTTCGATGAATAGCAGAGAACCTTCCTCATCCGAAACGCGGCCCGGAATTAGACTCGCTTCGGCGCTCAGCAAGTGATATTTCCCCGGCTTGTGCCAGGTCATCCTGCGCTGATAGATCAAGCGTTCCCCCACCGGATCGAGCCTCAGAAACTGGTCAATCCGGAGTCCCTCACCGGAATCCTTGGGCTTCAACCGGATCAGCGGCGCGACGGGACTGGCCTCCACCAACTCAATTTCCCAGGGCGTGCGTCTTAGTTCCAATTCCGGCTCGGAAACGACACGGTCTTTGGCAAGTTCCCACGAGCCACCGGGCGTCCTGAAAGACCAGCCCTCTTCGGAAATTTCCAGAGCCACCTCTCCCAATTGCAGCCTGCCGTTTACAAATTCCACGTCATCCGAAGCGCTACAATCGGCTTTGGCGCCAGTCGTCGAAAGCACCAATTCATTGGCTCCGGCGGACGCTCTCGTGTGCAGAAAAATCCACTTTACGCTTCCATCTGGCCAGAAAGCCCTTTCTTCCCACCACAGGGGAAGATCTCCGCCATCGAAGGCGAGCCTCAATCCGCCGCCTCTCTGTAATTCCCCTTTTCCAAAAGGGACACCGGCGGTCAGCAGGGCGTTGTCCACTTCGCTCTTGGTGTGGATTTTAATCTGAACCATGAAAAAGCTCCTTTCATTTTCACTTGTCTTGAAGTCATTGCGCAGGGGTTAAGTAGGTCAAACAAGAATGTCTGTTTTGCCTTTGATCTCCTCAGCAGTTTTAACTCTACCGTAAATTCCTACCTCATCGATGATGCCCTGGAAGCTATCGCCGATAATGAGGTTGAAAGGATTGATGCCTGTATTGGAGGTATAGGCAGTGGAGCTTTTAAGCGCACCATCAACATAGAGCTTGAGATTGACCTTGTCATAGGTCATCACAAGGTAGTGCCACTGGTTGTCAATCGGATGGTCAGCAATAGCCCCGGCGGTGTCCTCCGGTGCTTCGGCTCTAAACAGGTAATCCTGACCGGCGTTGATGAACGCCCTTGCCTCATTATCTTCTGTCAGCCCTATGCCGTAAGCATCGCCTTTGTTGATGATGTTCGAGCCCGATTTACCGAACATGATGCGTTCGTCTGTCCAGGAACTCTGTGCTTGCCCGCCACAATAGATTTTACCACCTACCACCTGAATTCCCTTGTAGAAAAGGGCGTGATAAATATCCCCACTTGTCCTTTTGACCGTCTTCCAATCTGTCCCATCGAGATTAGACTGAGCCGTCCAGAGTTGGCGGGGTATTAATCCTTTTTTGTAATGATCCCAGTTTAACAAAGAGCCTTCAATATCGTGTTGCCAATAGGCATAATGGACCTTGTTCCCAACTACTTGAATGCGGGTAGGGGGTGTCTCATGGTTCCCGGACGTCCTTTGGATGACCTCCAGATCCGTTCCGTCCGTGTTCATCCGACCAGTCCAGAGTTGAGAAATTCCATTTTTATCCAACGGTGAGTAAGTAAAATATATTATGCCCTTATCAACATAAAATCCACCCCAGGGACACCTAAGCTTAGCTTTAACAAATCGTATTACCTTCCAATCTGTTCCATCTATATTTGACCTGACAAAATAAATCCCATCTCTTTCTGAAGTTCTGCAATATCGGTAATAGATATAATCTCCCACCACCTGAAACGCGGGTATCCATCCCCCATCCTTGGTTCTTTGAACCGCTTTCCAGCCTGTGCCATCGAGGTTAGATTCCGCCGTCCACAATTGCCACTTCCCGTTATCCACTTCGTTTTGAGGGTACCCATAATATATCTTGTTCCCGACGACCTGCATATTGCCCTGCTCAGTTTTTATGGCCCTGGATTTGGCCTCTGGGATTCTTGAGGTAGCGCGCCAACCTGTCCCATCAATGTTACTCCAGGCTGTATACCGCTGGCCGTATATTTTTTCGGATTTAGCGAAGAGATTATAAAGGCCAAAGTATTCATAGTAAATTTTTTCTCCCACGACTTGAAGTTTGGGTTCAGTGCCAATGACCGGAGGAAAGGTCCTCTGTATTTCCTTCCAACCTGTTCCATCAGTGTTCATCTGGCCGGTCCAGATGTGCCAGTCAATATGAGGGGCACAATTCCTGTCCCCATATGAGATTGGGCCTTCAGGACCGGGTATATCAGAATTAGTAGTCCAAAAAATCTTATCCCCGACAACCTGGAAGAAAGGTCCCCTTTGGGGAGGATCATTGCTGGTTTTCTCCTCCAGACTAAACTTCGCTCCTTTACCCTTCACCCGGGCTTCAACGGTGAACGTGTCCGTGAGATTCAGGCCGGGGGAATGAGGAACTTTTATATGATCCTCAACTCCATTAAACTTCAGGGCTTTTCCATTGATACCCTCACCCGTCCATCTTGCTCCATAAATCTTGCCGTCGTTTCCATGGCGAGAAGCATCATGGACAACCGATCCCGATCCCTCGTCAAGCGGATATAGGGCTATGGTATATCTCTCAATCTCCATTTCTGAACCTCCT
Organism: Candidatus Latescibacterota bacterium; assembly: GCA_030613045.1. GTDB lineage: Bacteria > Latescibacterota > 4484-107 > 4484-107 > 4484-107 > 4484-107. The sequence continues at coordinate 15,845 of JAUWMS010000002.1, forward strand.
CGTGTTCTTATCAAGCTCTTGAAAAAGGTTTATTGGATGAGAGGACTTCGGCGCTCCGCAGTGCACATAGGAAAGTTATTTGCATCCCAATTCTAAGCATGATTATGCAGCGCTTTCCGTCCCAATTTTATATCGAGCACCGGGCTCCCATGGATCGCATCGAGTCCTTCAACGTAAAGCGTCATCCCTTCGATCCTTACCAAAGTGACCTCCTGGATCGCAATTCTGGAGAGACGGTCTGGCGTGCGAGAGGCAAAAACGCCCACCTTTTTCCCATCGAGTCCTCTTCGGAAGACCGATTTGACGGGCCGGGCTTTATGCAGATAGTACACAATGGTTAAGTACTTTTCTTGTTCTAACTTATACATAAAAGGTTTTTGTGACGGAATGAGATCAATACATGATATCCCCGTTGAACCCACGGTACCAAAACCTACCTCACACCGTTGCAGATTATTCCGCCCCGTCCCAATAGGATAAATGATAAAAGGCTCTGTTTGCCCATATAGGCAGGTCGGACAAATGGGCTTGTCATCTATGATACGCATTTTCTTTTCTTCCACCACGCGGCCACATTGTGAGCAGGCGTAAGCCTTTTTATTCATAGTTCTCCCTTAGATCACTATGAGGAACATTCGCTGCAAGCTCCCCCTGCCCCATAAGCTCCCGGACCCGCTTCACATAGTATCCAAATTGCAACAAAGACGTCTCCACCACCACGCGGTGGTCGAGCGATGGAATATAGCCGCCCAGCTCGAGCATCGCCGGTATTTTGCTTTCCAGCTCGCGGTCAATGGTCTGCCTGCCCTCGGGCAGAAGCAATTTATCCAATCCGCCCATAAAGGCCATCCGGTTGCCGTGTTGCCGCCGTAGAGCCACCAGATCATTGCCCGCCCGGACCTCCATGGGGCTGAGGACGTTTACCCCGGCTTCGAGAAAAAGCGGGATCAGACCATCCACCAACCCGTCGGTGTCAATGCTGAAAAGGCGGGTTCCGTGCGCGCGAAAGATGTCAAACACCCGCTGGTAACACGGCAGCAGAAATTCCCGAAAAATCTTCGGCCCGATCATACTCCCGCCCCGATACGCCATGTCCTCCCCGAAGTGCGCCGTATCCACCTGAACCCGGGCCACGATCTCCTCGGCCAGGGCGCAAAGCAGGTCGGTGTATGTGGTCAGCATATCCCGCACAATTTCGGGCTGCTCGTAATACCAGAGGCAGAGGCGTTCGTCTCCCAACATGTCACGCGGCATCCAGTAGAACCCCTCTCCGCCAAAGGACAGCGGCAGTCCGTCGTCCTCCTGCGTCCGCCGGGCCTGTTCCACCCAATCCGAAGCGAACCGGGAGGAGGAAACCTGCAAGCGCTCCTTGACCGCCGGCCAGTCCTCCGGAGATTCGATGGGATAGCCGATGGCATGCGGCAGGGAGGAGACCTTGTGATACATTTGCGTCAATTGTCCGCTCGATTCCCGGCGGATGATGTACTCATCGGTCTCCTCGATGATCTCCGACTCAAATGGCGGATCGAAAAGCACGTTGACCGCGACGCCTCTGCCCTTGAGATCGAAGCCAAAGTAGGTGCGGATGTCGTCCTCGCCCATGTCTTCAGGAAGCCCCTCTTGGTGCCAGCGCTCGATCACGCCGGG
>JAUWMS010000283.1 GCA_030613045.1 Candidatus Latescibacterota bacterium
TCACCTCGATTTGTGATCCGGCTGAATCAAAGAGCTCGATCCTGTAAAGCTCCAGAGGGCCTGCCTCTCCGCCGTGAGCTGAGGGATTGGCAACAAAGAGGATTTCGACTATGGATCCAGTGCCTTCCCAGAGTTCCGTCGGACAGCTCAGGGAAAGGAAAATAATCCCGGGGGAGGAGACATTGTACGTCAGTGAAAAATCCGATGTTATTTCCGAAGTCTTTGCGTACAAAGGGGAGAGCCATATCGGATCAAAGTGGATTTCCATGGAAGTCTCAGCGAGTCCAGCCGCATTGTCCAGCTCAACCGAAACGGAGACCGTATCGCCTGGAAAGGCGGAGACCGATGGGATCGCAAGGCTCACCTTGGGATGCCGGATGCCCAATTGGATGGGATCAGGGCCACCGTACGCGCCCATATCGTTTCTTGTTCCATCAACGTCATTGTAGTGCGGATCAGGATGACCCGCATCCCGGCAGGGAGAATCAGGCCGAAGACGAAAATCGCCTTTGTCTGAATTTACAAATAGCGGGTCGGTCGAGATGCTCCCTTCATCTGGCTCGCAGCCGGCGTACCCTTCTCCCTCTGTCCATACGTTGTTGTATAATATCTCAATGTCCGTTTCCCAACCCACTCCGATTCCGCGATGATAGGCTCGTGGCCCTTTGTGGACGATGATGTTATTGGTCAGGTGGACAGAGCTGCCATGGGTACTGAAGGCTGCAAGTTCTGCATTCTCAGGCAAGTGTACTGTATTGTTACTTACCCACGCTTCTTCCGTGCGTCCTACGTCGATGCCCATGCTTACATCAAAAACAATGTTGTTGAAGATGCGCGGAATGCCCGGGCCATAGTTCCCATCGTAGATAATTCCATATACAGCATCACTGATGATATTCCTGGAGATAACAGGAGAACCTCCGGAGCACCAGATCCCGCCATCCCAGTCCATTTTTTGGCTTTTCCCAAGAGCGGTAATGATGTTGTTGGTGATCACAGGAGAAGCATTTTTACTTCGAATGGCTGGGCCCTGGAGATTTGGAATGGTCTGACGGATGGAGAATCCACTGATCATGCCATCCGAGGCGATAACTGCTGGTGATGAATCCGCGGCCGTAATCTCACAGATCTCCGCCCCGGCGCCTAAGATTTCCACACCCGGCTTCATTACTATGTTCTCTCTGTACACGCCGGCTGCTACACGAATTGTGTCCCCATAAATGGCCGCGTCAATAGCATCCTGGATATGGACAAAAGGATCCGAAGAAATGCCATCCCCTGTCTCCAGACCATCATCATCTACATAGATATTTATCCCAGACGGTTGTGCCCAGACCTCCTCGGAAGGGCTGCTTTCGTTAAGGTTCAGGTCCACGGCGCTCACTGCATAGCAATAGGTTGTCCCGGTTACCGCGGAGGTGTCCACAAAAACGGGTCCTTCGGCTGTCAAGTCCTTTGTCCAGGTGGAATCATAAGTGCCGACTTTCACGCCTCTATAAAGCCTGTACCCCATCAGGTCGTCCTCCGTATTGGGCTGCCATCTCAGGGAAACGCGTGAGTGTCCGGGCGTCGCTACGAAGCCGAGAGGGATTGCCGGCGGCTTCGAATCCGCTGAGACGTACGAGATACTTACTTCCCGCAACACGGGTGTCCAGCCCTCAACCCGACTGGAGAGAAAGCCCTTAATCTGAACGTACCTGTCACCATCATGGACAGGATTGATCTGTTCACCCGACGGATCAATGTAATAACCAGATGGTTCGGTGGGACCATACCAGGCCGCTTGGTTCAGGGCCTCGAGAGAAGAAGCACTTCGGCTTTTGAACGTAATGGAGGTAGTGTCTCTATCGGCTTTGCCCAACCAGTGGATGTTCAGGTAATCGGTGCCGGCAGGGCCTGTGTCAAAGGGTTGTGAGATAAAGGTCCCGGAGGTCACAGGGAGGTACTTCCAGGCGTTGATGCTGATATCAGGCTCGCCTGCCCAGGCCTCGTCGCAAGTGACCCAAAAACGGCCCTGGTCATCCGCAAAAACATCTGGATGCCAGTAGCAGTAAAGCCCTGTCTGTTCATCTGATATTTCGAAGTTGCTACCTCGAGGAATTCCCTCCGAATCATAGTATTGTCCTATTACGAATCCCCCGTTGTCTGATTTTCTGTCAGTCCAAACGACCAGAAAACCCCCGTCCACATCGAAACTGATATCCGGTAGCATCAGATTATGACCCGGTGTCCTGCTATCATTGACCTCGAAGAGAGGGCCAACAGGTTCACCATCTTTATTGAACCGTCTGACGAAGATATCGTTAGCATCTGAAGAATTTTCATCTCCTCCTATCCATGTCAAAGCAAAATCCCCGTCTCTACCCATAGCTGCGGCCGGTTGCAGTTTGAACAAGGTTATCTCTCCGGCGTCCAGTTCAAAATTGTTCCCTATCCTCTGACCTTCACTCGTATAGCGCTGAGCGTAGATATATGAATTGAGAGGGCCCTGTTCGTCATAAAACGCTTCCTGCCACAGAACCCAAAACTCACCGTCGCTGTTCAGGAATACAGTGGGGCCATTCTGGAATTCGCCTGGTCCGTCGCTGATCCTCAAGTCCGGCTTTGTAACGGTTCCCTGAGGGTCATAGAGAGCGCCTTTGATTTCATAGTCCTGGTAATGATTACTGGGGACAACCCAGACAACCAGAAAATGGCCGTTGGGATGAGTGGCCACAAACCGCGCGGCCATTACATGTGTTGCAGTCACTAAAATAGGATCTCCCAGAGGGCTTCCATTAGCACCGTGGCGCTGGACATAAACTCCTTCTTGGCTATAACTACATATCCGGGCATAGTTTCCCTCACTATCCCGTGAGACGAAGCGGGGGATAGAATTATCTGTGTGATCCCCGACCACTTTCCTCATCGGATGAAGTAACTCAATTTCTCCACCCGCAGTGTTTTTTACTATGGCGTTGTTCAAAACTGCACTATTGAACTCCTCGACCGAGGCCTGCGTCCAGGTCTTGACCTCAGAGGCCATACCCTGTGTGCTGGCGAATAACATCAGCACGGCCATCAAAACCCATCCTTTTGACATAAGGCTCACACCTCCTCATAGAGTATCAGCGAATCAATACCATTTTCCTCGTCTCCGTCCATCTTCCGCCATCCACCGTCAGCCGGTAGAAATAGACCCTGCTGGAGACGTACCGTCACCGTTCGCTCTTCCGCGCCTTCTTCGAGAGCTTCTGGGCCACATCGAAGGTGACGTTGGCGCCGAGCGTAATCTCCGCATCTCCGATCCCGCTGTAGTTGCTTTGATAGGCCACTCCGCCGTCTATCGCCAGCCACGGGGCCAGAAAGAAGCGGATGCCTCCGACGCCCAGCCACAGTCGGGAGACGGCCAGTTCCTCCGTGTCCTGATCCAGGTTGTATTCGGGAACGGACTGCACATCCACCACGATCTTGGTATGTGCATTCTTCTGATATTCTATTCCCGCAAATCCTGACATCAGATTTTCCTTCAAGTCTTGCAGGTTCTTCCATCCCGTTTGCGTGGATGCGTATCCTTCCCGCGTCCGAACGTCGGTCAGAGTGAATCCTCCGTGCAATCGCCAGCGTCCAAAGGACTTGGATGCGGCGCCATAGAGAATTGTGAAGCGGGAATCGAAACGCATGCTTTGCAAAGACTCCCCACCTACAGTGAAGCCAAGGCCCGATTCAGAAAACATCGAACGCTCCGCGGACCACTCATTCCAGTCGGACGCGCGAAGCGCGACGGATAGGCTGGGGCTTCTACCTTTCTCCGACAGTAGTTGCACTTTGAATGCGGATATAGGGAAGGTTTTGGCTTCCTCCGTCAGGCGATTGACCGTCTTCGTGGTGCTGATCTCGATCTCTCCAACGCCTCCCAATCCGGCGCTCATGCCCCAGAATGTCCCTCCACCTTCCACTCCGAATCCCCGACCTGCGCACAGGTTCACTACGAACGCGGGGAGCACTTCTCCTTTGGGGATCGCGAAAAGCCGGGGAGGCTCCGGGCGATTTTCCGGCGCTTCCATTCCATAGATTGTTCCACAAATATGGAACAAAACCAAAGCGATAAACACCCAACTCCCTATGATCCACGGATTTTTCCGCATCGCGCCACTCCTTTCTAAAACTCGATAAATTTCGCTTTCACCCGGCCCAACGTCGGCCGCTGCACCGCCGACTCGCCCGCTGTTCCTTCATACCGCACGCCCCGCTTCTCCGCCTCGCCCTTGATGGCCGATGTAATCAGATCGTCTAAGTTATTTTTCGATCCTCCCAATGCGCTGCCGTCCGAAGCCACGCCCGCCATCGCCCCGTCGCGTGTGCCATAGCCTCCCCTGCCTTCGGTCATCGGGATGCCCAGTTCGGGAAAGAATTCTCCTTCGTCGCCCGTCCAGGTGCTGTCTCCCTTCGTGTACGTCACCTCCGGCCCTCTCCGAACCACGATCACGGTGTCGCCGTCGTCGGCAACAAACGCGCTTTCGTACGCCAGCCACTCGAAGACGCCCTCCGTGCCCTCGGCGATCTCGGTGAAGATGCGCACGCCTTCCTCGCCCAATCCGCTGCATCCGATGGAATAGACGATGATCCACTGATCCCGCGCCACCTGGATTTCCTCTTTGTAGTCGTAGTCGTCGGGATAATCCAGATGCGGCGGCGCATCGGCGATCAGGAACACCAATTTCGCGGTGGCGCGATCCGGATTCCAGTTCATCTCGTGGAGCGTCACGTGCAGGGCTTCGTTCAGGCGTTCCGGCAGATCGCCTCCTCCGGCGGCCTCGATCCGGTTCAGGTTCTCCAC
>JAUWMS010000010.1 GCA_030613045.1 Candidatus Latescibacterota bacterium
TAAGCTGATGACGCTGGAGGGGAGCATTATGACCTTCCCCCGACGTTCTATTGTGCCGGATCGGCCCCGAAAGGGTGCGGTGGCGGTGTTGCACAATGCGAAGAAGAAGTCGTACAAGGGCGGTCGGGGAGAGTTCTACGAGGTGGTGGACGATGAGGGGCGCTTTGAAATATCCCGAATTCGGGTGCGCAATGGGGAGCTGGAGGGGTTTTACATGGACCCGTATTCCGGGCACATCACCTACGCGCCGGATCGGGGGGTGCAGGGAGATAAGTCGTATCCCATGAAGTTTGCGATGGATTGGCGGTACAAAAAATGGATGACCGTGGTGTTTCCGTGTATTGGGACGGATTTCTACGATATTGTGGATCCCCGGTATCTGACGAAGTTGACCACCATCAATGTGTTCGACGAAACCAATAGTTCTCCGGTGGAGTTCGGATATTCCATCGGAATGCAGGCGGTCGGGAACGAAGCCACCCGGCCGGTGGGCGTGGTGTTCACGCGGCCGGAGACCAGGGTGAAGATTGCGATGGGTTCGGGGCTGATTGGATTTCGGTTTCTGTTGCTCAATTCGGTGAACGCGGTCGGCACGGAGGCGGCTAAGGGCGCGGGGTACAAAATTGATGTGCCGGGATCGTTCGTGCGGACGTCTTTTCTCGCGGCGCAGGATATGTGGGCCTTAGACGAGGCCCGGATGAAGGAATTGAGCGCCTATGGGATAGAGAATTACAGACTGAGTCAGCTTCACGGACTGGCCAAAGAGCAGATCACGAAGGCGGAGGAAGCATTGTCCCGAAAACAGTGGGATGCGTTCGTACGACATACGCGGTCGGCGCTGGGCATCGAGTCGCGGGCCTATCCCGACGTGAAGGCCACGCAGAACGACGTGATTCGGGGGATCATCTTTTTTATGGCGCTGGTGATTCCGTTCGCCTATTTCGGGGAGCGGCTGCTGTTCACCTTCCCGCAGATTACCAAACAGATTGCGGGGTTTGCCGGCATTTTTCTGGCGATCTGGCTGATCCTGTGGTGTGTGCATCCGGCGTTTCAGCTTTCGAATCCGGCGGTTATTTTGTTGGCATTCGTCATTCTGGCGTTGGCGGTATTGGTGATGGCGCTCATTTCCTCGAAGTTCAACCGCCAGATGCGCTCGCTCCGGACGGAGACCGCGATGGTGCACGAGACCGACGTAGGCCGGGTCAGCGCTTCCTACGCCGCATTTTCCCTGGGCATTTCCAATATGAAGCGGCGGAAGATGCGGACCGCGCTTACGTTTGTGACGCTGCTTTTGTTGACGTTTACCGTGCTTTCGTTCACGTCGGTGAAATCCACGCTGGAATTCAACCAGCTCTCGCGGGACAATGAGGGGCTTTACGAGGGTGCGCTGATTCGTAATAAATCGTGGAATCCGTTGGAGGAAGCGGCGTACGAGTACGCCCGGAGCAATTTTCAGGAGATCGCGACGATCGCTCCGAGGAACTGGTATATTTCGCGGCAGAAGAACTACATCAAGGTGAAATCCGGAGCGGGGAAAAGCGCCAATGCGTTGGGCGTGTTGGGGATGACACCCGACGAAACGAAGATTACGGGATTGGATCGCCAACTTATCGCGGGACGGTGGTTCCGGGAGGACGATCACCGGGTCTGCATTTTGCCCAACGACATGTTGAAGGACACCCTCCTGGATTTCGATCTCGCCGACGTCGGAAAGGCGCGGGTCCGATTGTTCGGGGAACAGTTCACGGTGATCGGAGTGATGGATCCGAAGAAGATGAAAATTCTGGAGGATCTGGACGATGAGATTCTGACGCCCGCGGATTTCCAGTCAACCGGAGGGCAGGCGGTTCAGGAGATGGCCGAGGAGGAGGAGCGGCAAAAGCAGGGATTGGAGAATCCGAGGGTGGTGATCAAGCCGTTCGTGCATCTGGAGCCGGCTAACGTGCTGATCGTGCCCTATCAGACCTTGCGGGACGTGGGGGGGGCGCTTCAGTCCGTGGCCATCCGTTTCGATGAGGGGGTGGACGTCCGGCGCCAGGTCAAAGACTTCGTCACCCGGCTGGCCGTGACGGTGTTTGCAGGGATCCGGGAGGAGGGCGAGGAGACCATCAAGGTGTCGGTGTACAGCTCCTATGGCCGGACCCTTCCATCGGGGTTGAGCAATTTGTTCATCCCCATCATGATCGCCGCGCTGATCGTGCTGAATACGATGATGGGATCGGTGTACGAGCGGTTCAACGAGATCGGGATTTATTCGTCGGTGGGATTGGCTCCGGTGCACATTGCGTTTCTGTTTATGGCGGAGTCGTGCGTGTATGCGGTGATGGGGACGGTGTCGGGGTATCTCGTGGGACAGATCGTGTCGAAGGGTTTGCTCGCGTTCGATCTGCTTCAGGGGATTACGTTGAACTATTCTTCGATGTCCGCGGTGACTTCCTCTATGTTGGTGATGGCGGTAGTGATGCTTTCCACGATCTATCCGGCGCGGAAGGCCTCTCAGATGGCGGTGCCGGACGTGACCCGGAAATGGAAGTTGCCGGAGCCGGACGGCGACCGGTGGGTATTCGATTTTCCATTCACCGTGGGGGGAGAGGACGTGTTCGGGCTGTGCGTGTTTCTGATCGGGTACTTCGACTCGTACAGCGAGGAGTCCATCGGGATTTTCTACACGCACGGGGCTACCTTGCGTACATTCGATACCGACCACGGAGACGGATACTCCATTGACATTGACGTGTGGCTGGCACCCTTTGATTTGGGAGTCAGTCAGCACGTGCTTTTCCGGGCGATTCCCTCCGGCGATCACAGCCTGTACGGCATCGAACTGACGATCAATCGTCTCAGCGGAGAGGATGCTTCGTGGAGGCGGGTCAACCAGCGGTTTATGAACGCGATCCGCAAGCAGTTTTTGATCTGGCGGACCGTGAGTCCGGAGGCGAAGGAGGCGTATCGGGAGGAGGGAAGGAGGATGTTGGGAGCGCGGAGAAAGGAAGTAGCGTGACCTGGATTGCGGATTGCGGATCGTGGATTTTGGATTGAAACCTCTCACCGCAAAGACACGCCAGCGCGCAGAGGGAAGAAAGTGAGAAAGTGAGACGGTGAGACCTCCCACTTTCCCATTTTTACAGGAAAGTTCTCTGCGAACTCCGCGACTCCGCGGTGCAAAAATCCGAAATCCGAAATCCGAAATCGTAAATCGGCAAGGAGGTGCCCGTGTTTGGCAAAAAAGACCGAAAGCCGTATGCAGAGGTGGAAGAGTACCGGGATCTGATGGAGGTGCCCGATCACTTTGAGGAGGGATTCACGGTAAAGACGGTCCTCGGGGTGTTGTTCGTGGCGCTGATTATGGTGCCGGGCAATATGTACCTCGGTTTGATGATCGGCGGCGGATTGGGCGCAGCGGCTCAGTGGGTGACCATTATTTTGTTTGCGGAGATCGCAAAGCGTTCGTTCACCACGCTGAAGCGGCAGGAGGTGTATCTGCTCTACTACGTCTCCATTTCGCTGGTGGCGGCGGGCACGGGCACGTTTCAGGGTTTGATGTGGAATCAGTATCTCGTGCAATCCCCGGCGGCCAAACAGTTCGGGATCGCCAAGCTCATTCCCGCCTGGGTGGCTCCTCCGGCCGGTTCGGAGGCGCTGATCAGTCGAACGTTTTTCCACGCGGATTGGGTGCCGGCCATTATTCTGTTGGTGGTGGGCATGCTCATCTCCAGGGTTTCATGGTTCACGATGGGATATATGCTCTTTCGGCTGACGTCGGACGTGGAGAAGCTCCCATTCCCGTTCGCGCCCATTCAGGCTCAGGGCGCCATGGCGCTGGCGGAGACGACTACGGGAGAGGAGAGCTGGCGCTGGCGTATTTTCAGCACCGGGGCCATGATCGGCCTGGTGTTCGGCGCCATCTACGTGGGGGTTCCGGCCATCACCGGCGCGTTTTTGGCCGAGCCGATACAGATTATTCCGATTCCCTTCGTGGATTTCACCCAAGTGACCGGCAATTTTATACCGGCTACGCCTTTGGGCTTTACCGCGCACCTCGGACCGATTTTCGCGGGACTGGTGCTGCCCTTCTGGGGGGTCGTGGGTGGCTTCCTGGGGGTGATGGCTTATACGATTGCGAATCCGTTTCTGTGGAAGTTGGGATACCTCACGCACTGGCGTCCGGGGATGGGGACCATCGAGACGTGGTTTGTGAACAGTGTGGATTTCTGGTTGAGTTTTGGAATCGGAATCACCTTAGCCATCGCCATAATCGGCATCTACCAGGTGTTCACCGGGGTGCACAAACGCAAGCAGGAGGCGCTTGCGCAGGGGAAAAGTTCGACGGCCCCGCCTCCGGGACGGGGGGATTTTCCGATATGGATTTGTGTGGCTTTGTTTGTATTGTCCACGTTTGCCCTCATCGTCGTGGGGAAAATACTGTTGCCCGGGTTCGCTAATCTTCTTTGGTTCCTGCTTTTTTTCGGCTTCATCTTTACGCCGATCCAATCGTTTATCAACGCCCGGCTATGGGCTATGGTGGGACAAAGCGTAACCATCCCTTACGTCAGGGAGACCACGATCCTCCTGAGCGGATATCGGGGTATAGATATTTGGTTCGTGCCGCTTCCGATGGGCAACTATGGGGCTCAGGCCGCCAAGTTCCGGGAGGTGGAGCTTACCGGAACGAAGTTCACCAGCATCCTGAAGGCCGAAGTTTTTATGGTTCCCATCGTGCTGGTCACCAGTTTCATGTATTGGTCGTATATTTGGAAATTGGCTCCGATTCCCTCCTCCTCCTACCCTTATGCGCAATTGATGTGGCGCCTTCAGGCCTATCAGCAGTGTCTGTGGCTGACCGGGACGTACCGGAGCGAGATGGAAATGGACGAGGGCGAGCGCACGGTCACCTGGATTCCGGCCAATCTGACGGACCGAACGTGGTGGTATTGGCGGGCGCGGCTTGTGGATATGGATCGTCTCGCGGATCGGTTGATCGCGTCGGGTCAATTGGAGGCAGGGGAAAGAACCGATTTTGTGCAAGGCGACCTGGAGACCAAATGGGTGGATTGGGTTAAATCCCTCGATGATGTGGCCGGACCGTGGACCGAAGTGCGAACGGTGTTCACGGATTTCGACGTGGAGCGGCTCGTGGATGCCTTTATCGCGGGAGGCGTGCTGGCTCAGGAAGATCGGGCGCGGTTTGTACAGGGCCCGTTGAGGCGGGAGGTCCTGGAGAAAGCCGGTGAGCACGTCCAATTACGGGCAATGATGAGGGAGTTCGAGGGGAAGGTGCTGCTTCCCGAGCGGATTACCCAGGAAATCGAAGGAATGAGAGAAAAGGAGGGGCGTCCGCTGTCGGATTTGGCGGTGACCGTGATCGGGCCGGAGGATAATCTGGTGGTGAGCACCGCCATCCCGGATCTGCTTCTTCGCAGGGAGGAGGGCGAAGCGGAAGGCCATAAGCTCCAGTACTATTTCGAGATGGATTCCGATCTGACCTTCAGCAGCCCGTGGATGCAGGCCTCTACGGATGAGCCGTGGTTGTTCCGGGCCATCCAGCCCAGAATCATCGGCGCGGGATTGATCATCGGATTGGGGAGCTTCGTGGTGCTCTCGATTTTTGGCCTGCCTATTCTGCTTATCTTCGGGTACGTGCGGAGTCTGACCTTGTTGCCCCACTGGATGATCACCGAGATCATCGGCGCATTGTTGGCGCGGTTTTATTTCTGGAAGAAATATGGGAAAAAGCAGTGGCGGCTTTACGCAGCCGTGCTTTCGGTGGGCTTTGCGTGCGGCATGGCGCTGATGGGGATGGCGGCCATCGCGATTGCGTTGATCCAGAAATCCGTGTCGGTGCTGATCTTTTGATTCGTCATCAGGGGGAGTGTGGGGGGCGCCGAGGAGGCCACGTTCTTTTTTGGGTGCTGATTGTGAAGCCATTCAATACAGAGAATTTCAGGGCTATGCAAAAAAGACCTTGACATTTCTCAACGGAGTTTGTATATTCGTTTTTGAATAGAAGGAACTCTCGGCGGGTGGGGCGATTTGCATACGTCGCCGAATAGCCGACCGTTCCGGAGCGTCCTGTTTAGCCTTCAGACGGGAGGACTTCGGATGAATGAAAAAGCCAACTCATGGTATCGCGGGGTTTTTTATTTTCTCACCTTGCTAAAACGTTACACGTTTTACCTTTTAGCAAGGGGAGAAAAAAGATACGGCGAATGCTTGGGGTGGCTTTTTTTGTTGAGTGGGCTGGAACTCGGTGTTGATTTTAGTAAAAGGAACTCTTGGCGGGTGGGGCGATTTGCATACGTCGCCGAATAGCCGACCGTTCTGGAGCGTCCCGTTTAAAACCTTCAGACGGGAGGGCTTCGGATGAATGAAAAAAGCCAACTCTTGGTATCGCGGGGTTTTTTATTTTCTCTGTTTCCTCAAACGTTACACGTTTTAGCTTTTAGTAAGGCGAGAAAAAAGATACGGCGAATGCTTGGGTTGGTTTTTTTTGGTGAGCGGGCTGGAACTCGGTGTTGAAAGGGTCACTGCCTTATAGTCCTCTTTATCTTCTTGAAGGTCGGAGGGGGAGACGTGGCTGACAAGGGCTTTATCCTATGTATTCTGTTCCTTCTTCTTTTTTCAACGGCTTCCTTTGCTCAGTACGAAGGGGAAGCATCCCCCTCGGTGGCCTCAACCGCTGAGAAGGGAGCCCTTTTCAGGTTCCCCAAGGCTCCGTTTTCCCAGCCCGACCGGGTTTTCCTCAACCGCAGCAACTGGCCGGGCTATCTCAACTACGGGAAGGAGGCCTACGAAAGGGCTGTAGTGAGTGCCCGTTCGTTCGAGCTATACGATCGGTTGGGGTATAGGCTCTTGCGCGGCTATCCTCTCCTCACCTGGTATGAGACTTACTCGGATAGTCTGGCGCTTCGGGAGAGCAGAATTTTCAGATCGAACCAGTTCTGGCAGTGGTTCGACAAGTTTGTGATCCTGCACGATAGCTATCGAGGCTGGAACGTCGGGGTTATGATAGGGGATAACGTTCGGACAACGTTGACCCCCCTTACACTTGCGCGGGCCCGGTGGGATGGGGTCCGGATTGACGGGGAGTCAAAACGCTATGGGTTTACGCTCCTCTCGACCCGGGGACAACTCCGGCACTATTCCTCTTTCCAGACCATGCGGGATGAAAGCCCGGTGATCCAGTATGGGGGCCGGTGGTTCGCCAAGCTCGGCGGGTTTCTGACCGCCGGGCTGACCTTTTTTAACCAGTATCAGGTGGATATGGAGGCGCCTAAGGGGAGCTTCATCCACGGGGACCTCCCGTATCCCATGGAGGCCCCGAGTCGGATATTCGTGCGTGTGGAGGACGATTCCCCGCTGGACGGCAATCCGGCCGGGGTGTACGAGATCCATCTCGATATCCAGGTCCGTGAGACGGACGGGACTTGGGAAGCGTTGACCTTTGAGCCGATTACGGTAAACGGTGCAGGGTATTCCCCGATGTTCCGTCGCGTCGAGGGCCCCGGGGAAGCGGTGGATTTTGAGTTTCAGCTCCCCTCCGGCCGGGCGATCCGTTCCGCCCGGTTCCACGCCAAGGTGGCCGGGGATTATCGTATCAGCGTGCGTCAGGTCCATCCGTACTGGAATACGGAGCAGTTTCTGGGTGAGGAGGGGACCATAGGCCCGCGCTGGGAGGATCGGTACTGGCCGTCGGTGCCGATGCCCCAGGCCCATAATTTGGAGGGGCGCGCCCAGTATCCCATAGATTTCAAGGCCATAGCTTCTAAGAATCCGACGTATGAGATCGAGTTCGACGCTCAGGATCCCCCCCAATATGTGATCGTTCCGGTAACCGAACACCGTCCTTTTTATACGGTCCGACGCGCAACGGGAAGTCCAGACCTTTCCCACGTCCGGATGGTGGCGTTCGAGTACGGCATCCCGGTCGGCCAGAGGTTGCTCGGAGGGGATATAGAGATCGTAGCGGAGGAATTTATGCTGCGGGGGGAGTTGGTATATAACCGGCAGGAGAGCAAATTTCCCTTCGCAAACGACAGCCTGGGAGTACGTGGGAAGCGGTTCACACTCGACGCGCTGGCCGGATATGTCAATGTGATCAGAACGTTTCATTTTGGAAAACGGCTGCTTGTGCTTGGGGGGGAGGTCTTCCGGCTCGACCCGGAGTACTCCGGGGGGTATGATAGCGAGCGGGGGGGGGTCGTGCTGTTCACGGACAGGGGGAAATCCTACGTGGGGGTCAAGGGCCGCGAGGGCCGCACGAAGGTCGAGGACAGGGTCTATCACGGGTCCACTCAGGAGTTCGCACTGGTCTCCGATAACGATGACGGGGACGACTGGCCGGACGACTGGCCGGGGGATGAGGGGAAGTTCCAACCGAGAAGCCCCGAGGTCTATTCGGGAGCGAAAGGGCATTCGGGGGTGTTCCCCGGACTGGACGAGGACGGGGATGGTTCCCCCGATACGGACCGGGACCGGAACGGGGTGCCGGACTGGAGCCAGCCGTTCCTGCTCTATGAGAGCGACGCGCCCGATTTCGTATATGGCATGGATCTCAACAATAACGGGGTGCCCGATCACCGCGAGAACGATGCGGAGGCCGATTACCCGTACCGACGCGACATGAAAGGCGCCCATTTCTTCGCCAAGTTCTCCAGGCCCCTTCCGATGGTTGATTTGGTTTCCCTCGGGTACTATAATCTCCGCGAGGAGGTGGGGTGGGGCAAGGCGAAAGGTCCCTATGTCCGGCTGGAGATGAGCCATCGTCCGACCGGCTGGCTGGAGGTGAAACTGAAGGACGACGTGAAGTACGTGCGGGACACGATCCGCGACGACGTGTATATATTCGAGATCGGGAGCGACAGCACCAATATCGGGTCGGTGTTGGTTTCGCCTCCGGAGGATGCCCTTCCCATGAAGCGGAGCCTGGCGAACAGGGCGTTCCTCAGTTTTTATCTGAATCCTACCTCTGCGCTGAACCTTCGGATGGACGCGATGCACTTCCTCAACCGACAGTACGAGACCTCCGTACTCGGTGGGGAGCGTCAACCCGAGGATCTTTTTACGGAGGTCGCCTTCGTGGGGAGGACGGATTACTCCCGTCGGTGGGAGGACTTCGAGCTGTGGTCCGGAGTTAAGTATGTGCTTAAAGAGGGGGATCGGCGGAGCGTATCTCCGCGCATATCCTCCCTCCGGTTCTACGCTCCTATCCTCCGCTTCGGCTACCATTTTACCCCCGATGTGGTGTTCCAGTTCGGCATGTCGGGGTTCAAAGGGTTCCCTATGCGGTATAAGGACCGAATCTCCCCGGACCGAAGCTATTGTCAGCGGAATACCATCGCCATGATCCGCGCGCACAGCGAGGATTATTACGGGTACAACATTACCATAAATATCGGCCTCCAACATCAGTTCATGGATTTTGACGAGGGGGGCAAGGAGCGTGATTACGACACCTTCGGGTTTTTCGTGGACACGTTCTGCGGGCTCTAGAGATTGAGGATTGCGGATTCTCACCGCAAAGTCGCAAAGGACGCAAAGAAAGGCAAAACCCAGAAACGAGAAGGGAAAAGGGAAAAGTCCTCTTGCCATCTTTATCCTTTATTCTTCTCTTAGAAATTCTCTGCGCTCTTTGCGTCTTTGCGGTGCGTATTCATTTTCCGAAATTTGAAATCCGAAATCCGAAATCGAGACGAGGAAATCCAGCATGTCTTTGTGGAAGAATCGCTATCGCATAGGGGTGGTCCTTTCAAGCCTGCTTCTCTGGCCCTTTGGGGTATGGGCCGCTCCGCCGGAGAGTGAGGATCTCTTCCGGCGCCGATCCCAGGACCGTCTCAGCTTCGCCGAAGAGCGCTACATGCTCTACCCCAATTACCAGAGCGAACGGGCCATCTACGACCGTCTGGGGAACTTCGTAACCTACGGGCCTTCTAAATGGTCCGTGATGTTCCGGTGGGACGAGATACGCGATAAATATGCCGACGATAAGTTGGAGGCCGGGTATGACATCTCGATGATGCCGTCCACCAGCGGGCTTGTGGATGCCTTGAAGTTCGCCCCTTTCAGGGATATGGGGGTGGTGATCAGCAGTCACAGTGTCGAGGACCGGTCCGCATCGTTCATGATCGGCCGCCGTGTCCTCACCACCTTCTCGCCGCTGACCTTCTATCAGACCGGTTTTTCAGGGGTGCGAACCGATTTTTCCGTACCCCATCACGAAGGAACGCTGTTGCTGTCTCGGGGAGGGTTATACGGACATGCCCTTTTCAGTGAGTTCGCGGGGTCCGAATACCTCGGCGGGCGGGTGCTCCTTTCCCCGGTGCTCCTTTACGGTTTGAACTGGCGCACCCACTACGGTCCGGTGAACGTAGGGGCTACTTTCTTAAAACAGTTGCAGTCCAGTCCGAAAGGGGATCGCCGCTCTCTGTTCCGGGGGGGTGTGCCCTATCCCGAACTGAAGTCTCCCAAGATCATCGTGGTGCGGGTTACGGATGATTCTCCCTACGACCGTCCCGGGGCTGTGGTGTACGGGGGTAGGATTTCTATAAGATCCAAGCCCCTGACGGAGGGCGCTCCTCCAGTCTGGTACAGCAGTTCGCGCGAGGAGATCAGGGAGGACGCACGGTATGATCCCTCCCTATCCCCGGATATAACAGGCAGCCCCGTGGGAGAATATTGGGGGGCCCAGGGGGAAGAGACGGTGGATCTGACTTTTAACCTGCCTCCGAACATAGAGCCCGATCTGGTGGAGATCGCGGGGTCCGTGTCGGGGGATTACCGGATCGGTATGCGCCAGATCTACGATTTTGTGAAGCCGGGTACCGACACGTCGGAGGAACGGACGTGGCCCGGAACCCCTAACCCTTCCCGCCAAAATGTGGACTTCAAAGATAACCCCTACGAGGAGGAGCCGTTTTTTACTATCGTTCGGGCCGAGGGAAATCCTTTGCCCAGCGTCGCTCCAAAAACCATACGGTTTCGACACGTGATCCCCACCGCTCAAAGCTTTTACGGATTGAATTTTACCATTCAAAGCGTTGGATTCTCCGCAAAAGGGGAGTGGGTGTGGAACCCGAAGGATTTCATGTTTCCGGTTAAGGAGGGGGCCCGCGAGCAGAAAACTTCATGCGCGGGCTTCTTGCAGGCAAAGAAGCGCTTGGGTGACTTCGGACGCCTCGGCGTGGAGGGGTGGAGGTTGGATCCCACCTACGGCGGATGGTACGACAGCCGCCGGGGCGGGTTGGTGCTGTTCACGGATGTGGGCGGCGATGCAGGCGTGGGAGAGGGGGTGGCGAATCGGGCCTCAACCCAGGAGTTTCCTATATACGACGACAACGACGATCATGACCGATGGCCGGACGACGGGAGTGTGGAGCGTACTTATGTACCCAAGGGCGCCTTCGAGTCTCCGGAACGGATCGGGGGACGGCCCGAGTCGGGGGTCTATCCGGGATGGGATATGGACGGAGATCGGGTGATCGACTATGACCGGAACGTGAACGGGATCGGGGACTGGATGGAGCCTTTCCTGAACTATGACATAGATCCTCCGGAGTTTGTGTATGGCATGGACTTCAACAACAACGGCGTCCCTGACTTTCGGGAGGACGACTTCGAGGCGGATTATCCCTACCCGAGGGATCAGGAGGGGGTGCATTTTTTCTTCGATGTGGGCCGTCGTCCGGTATGGATGGACCGCCTTGCGGTGGGCTGGTACAGGACCCGGCAGATCGCGGGAGGGGGGAGGAGCACGGCCTCCTACGTCCGCCTGACCACTCATGCGACGTTCGGAGGACTTGCGCTCCGCCTCTCCTGGGACGGGAAAAGGGTCAAGGATGATATCTCCGACAATGTATATCGGTACGTGATCACGACCGACTCGCACCTGATCCGGCGGATGGCCACCAACGAATTTCCGCCTCCTCTTGACCTGCTGATGATGAGAAACAGCTGGGTGAGCACGGCGTTTCTATCCGCCCACTACCAGCCATTGCGCTCCCTCGTTGTGGAGAACAATGTGAAGTCCGAGGTCAACTGGCGGGGGCGCCTTGACAACCGGCTTGGTGAGGCAATTCAAGGGGCCGAGACGCTCCCTCAGTTTTTCATGGTGAACAAGGTCGGTTACTCCCCCGGGGTGCGCTGGCCGGTGGACGTGACCTTCCGGCTGAAACACCTCCTGGTAAGGAAGAAGGCCGGGAGCTATGTTCCGATGGATAGCCTCCGGACCGGCCCGGACGCGTCCTGGTCCCTGGTCACCCCGACCATCGTGATCTCTTATCCCCTCACCTCGAAAACCAGGATTGAACTGGGCCAGCACGGGCTCTTTTTTCCGGCGCTGCAGGCCCGGTACGTGGATCGAGTGGACCATAGCATGGGATATCGGGATAACCTTACCGTGCTGCAGCTTACCATGTCGGGAGTGCATCAGGGGTATCGGATCGTAGCCAACGTCGGGACCCGGTGGCGAAGAACCACGTATAAGACGTCGTCCGGGAGTCCCGACGAACACTTCAGTGCGTTTTTCGTAGATATGGTTATGGGGCTGGAATAGGTGGTGAGAAGGGAGCAGGGAGATGAAGGTCCAAGCAACTTCAGGTAAAGACAAAGACAAAGGTAAAGGTAGAGGTAGAAAAGTGCTTATCCTTTTCCTATACCTCTACCTGCCTTTCTTAGGGTTCGCTATCCCGGCATACGGGCAGAACCTGGGTCGTACGGAGCCTGAGCGGGAATTCATGGCCATAGATAACCCTCTGGAGTATAGTACCTATATATCGAAGCTGTATGTGCCCTATCCGACCAACGAGTACACCCTTCCGAGGTACGACCGTATGGGCAACTTTCTCACGGTCGGGCACCTCGTCTATTCCCTGGACGAGAGTCGGCCCGGGCTGAGCAAGGCCGGGGGCATCGCCATAGACGTTTACTCAGGCCAGACTCCCCTCAATTTCGTCGCCATCCGCGACACCTACAAGGGGGCCGGCTTCGCCCTCCTTGTGGCCCCGGCCAACCCCGCTCTCGAGGCCGGCCAGCTCGAGGAAGGAATACGCACCCGTTTTTCGCCGCTGACGTTGAACATGACCCGCTATGCCGGGATACGGTTCGATATCAACGGTCCAAGGAACAAAGGGACCTTCCTGTATAGCCTCGGATCGGGCAACCGCTACCGCTTCTCCTTTTTTAAGCCGGGCCGGGAGGAGGTTTCTCCCGTGATCCTCTGGGGGGGACACTGGGAGACCCTGATCGGGAGCGTGCTGCGGCTCGGTACCACGTTTATCAATCAGCATAGTTCGGATGCCACCACAAGGAGTGGAAGCATCATCCACGGGGAGGTTCCGTACGATATGGAGCCGCCTTCGGAGATCCAGATCCGCGTTACGGACGATTCTCCGGAGGATCTGAGATCTGTGGCGGCGGTGTACGATATCTCTATCGTGGTGCGAGGACGCGACTCCGAGGGGCATGTCATCCGGCTCACCAACGCTGCGGAGTTCGCTACCGGCGGGATCGAGCTGGCCTCCTCCCTCGTGCCAACGGTTACAGGACGGTGGGCCGGAGATCACCGCGAAGCGCGGGGCCCACAGGAGCGCGTGGAATACCGGTTTACGATGCCTCTTGATGTGCGCCCCGAGCAGGTGGAGATCGTGGCCAAATTAGATGGCGCCTACCGGGTTGGAATCCGCCACCAATACAGCTACCAGCCTTCGACGGGGTCGCCGAAAATTAGATACTGGCCGCTTCCGCCGTTGTATAAGCACTATGAACACGCTTTCCTCTCCGGACTGGAGGCCCCCAGATATCCCACGGACTTCAAGTTTCCCGAGGAGGACCCGGTTTACACGGTCCTGCGGGCGGAGGGCAATCCCCGTACCCTGGGGGAGCCGAAGATCGTGCGTTTCGACTATGGCATTCCCACGGCGCAGACCTTAGTCGGGACCGATTTCTCGCTGACCTACGGGACGCTTTCCTTAGACGGCGAGGTGGCGGTCAACCTCCAGGATTTCATTTTCCCTGTGAAGGAGGGGAGCCGCAACGACAGCCGGTACGTTGCTTATTACTTGAGGGGAAAGGGGGAGGTTCCCGGCATCCCCAGAGTGATCCGGCCGGAGATCGGCGGCGAGATCTTCCACATCCCGCCCCAGTACAGCGGGGGATACGACGCCCGCCGGG
>JAUWMS010000430.1 GCA_030613045.1 Candidatus Latescibacterota bacterium
GGGCAAAGGATGAGGAATATGATGCATCATCGAGGATTCGTCGGGTGGGTGGTCGGTTTGTTGCTTCTATGTGTGGCAACCGGGACATTCGGAAAGACCGGTCGGTTGGTCGTAGGGGGGGATCGGGGAATACCGTGGGACCAGGTCGTCCTGGAGAACGTCGCGCTGGATGACGTCGGCTTGGGAGGAGCTATCCAGCCCAGGGAACTTCACCCGCCGCGATTCGAGATTACGGACCTGTCTTTAGAAAATCTGAAATCAGAAGGCGTTCCTGAGGATGTTCTAAAGAACTTGGAAAGCATCAAAAATCAGCGCGTTGTCGTAGGATCCGAGGAGGATGTTGCTCAGGGAGAGGAAGCGTTCGTAGAGTTGCTCAAGACCGCGATAGGAGAGGAACAAACGGCTGCGCTCAAATTCACGATTTTGAAACATGCCCTTCATGAGAATATCCTTACGCCGTCCCCCGGAGGAGCGGTGGGTACGAACATTTTCGGATTTCCCTGGTACCTCAGAAAGGCGGGCATCGAGATCCAGGAGGGGAAGATCGGACGGAATCCGCGGTTCTGGGAACACACAGACAGGAGGCCTCCCACAGAGATCATTGACGGCGATCCGCGCACTGCGTGCACGATGGTAGAACTCGTAACTCAGGAGGAGTACAATGCCCTCACCACACTGACCTATTCCGGATGGGAGATGGGGTACTGGATCCTGGAACGAGCGGTATATAACCTGGATATGGCGATTCCCCTTCCGGTGAATCGCGTCCGCTTCTATCCGCGCCAGCAAGGCTTGGATCGTCGGGGCATTCCCAACAAGAGGAATGTGCCCGAGGCCTACGAGGTCTCCGTGTGCCTCCATCCCCAGGAGTTTCTGCTTTTAGGCAGCGAGTCGTATCCCTACCACAGTCTCGATCACGTGATCGAACGCACCATGGCCAATTCGAAGAGCATGGTGGATCTGACCTTTCCTGCGGAATTCATCCGCTTTGTCCGGATCAATCTGAGCCTTATGCGCCAGGCGTACAGCTTCGCCGAGATCGAGGTGTATGGAGAGGGGTTTCCCCCGATCACGAGCTATACCTCGGCTGCCCTCGACTTCGGTGAGCCGGTCAACTTCGGGCGGATATCCTGGAAATTTACCAAGTTCAGGAGAACGCCCGATGGAGGAGAGGTTGAAGACCCGAACGCACCGGTTCGGATGATCTTAGAGACGCGAAGCGGTCTCGACGATTCGCCGCTGGCCTACTACGTGGTGAGTGAGCTTGGAGGACAGAAGGAGGTTACGGAGAAGGAATACAAGAGAGCATCCCCACGAGAGCTGAGGGGGACCGATCTGGTGGATCTTCCCGGCAGGCGCAGTGGCGTGGTCGAGGACGTCGCGAACTGGGGGCTTTGGTCTTCCCCGTACGACCCGGATGTATCCGGCGAGGACATTCGCTCTCCGGACGGAAGGCAATTTCTGCAATTTCGCTTCGCCATCGAAAGCGACGAGGTGTTGGCGTTCGGCAGGCTCGATTCCGTGGCGTTCGAATATGCTCCTCTGCTGGCCGGTCGTGTCTTGGGAGAAGTTTCCCTGGCGGATCAGCCCACTCCGCCCGGAGGAGTCACCGAGGTCCCTGCCGGGGTGGACACGACGTTTGTGTACGATATACGCGCCGAATTCGATGCATCGGATCAGAGCGGATTTGACGGCATCCGGATAGACGTGCCCTCCGAAACCGAGTTTCTCCGGCTGGAGATGGGGGAGCCGTATATCGAGGTACCGCGGGATAGCGTGTCTGTGGAGATCTCGGACTATTTACTCATCACCTTCCCCTCCCACAAGATCACGCGACAGACGAACACACCGGTGCGGGTGACGTTCCGGACCATGGTGTTGACCTCTGGCACGTATTTCACCGGGAACGTGTTTGATACCGGAAGCGACAATCTATCGCAGTCCATCAATCCCGGGGATGCCAACCCCGCGGTTTCCACGAACAAGATTCAGGTCTTTGCCTCCCAGCCTGCGTTGAGTATGTTGTCGGACGTGGCGGTCTCTCCGGCGGTGATCACGCCCAATGACGACCATCTGAACGACCGGGCGCGTATCTCGTTCAGGATCCTCGGGGTAGAAGCCGCCCGCGTTACCATCGAGATCTACGATTCATCGGGTAGGAAGCTGAAAACGCTGGTCTCGGATCCCGGCAGACCCCGGGGAAGCTACACCGAAACGTGGGATGGAATGGACCATGAAGGTCAGCAGGTGGCTCCCGGCGTATATTTATGCAAGGTAGCCGCTCATACGGAAAGCGGCGTGGAGGAGAAGACGATTTCTCTGGTGGTGGTGTATTAAATATGCGGAGTGTTTTTAGGGTTTTCTTTTTCGCCACAGAGTCACAGAGGACACAGCGCGGCAAAGCCGCAACCAAAGAATCAGGCACAAAGGGGCAAAGGCACAAAGAAGATCGAAGTGGATTTTGAAGATCACACAAGAAGCTTGCCAAAAACAAGGTTTTGCAGGTTTGTAGTACAGAGAAAAATTACAGATTACATGGATTTTCACAGAGAATCCCTTTATCAATCCGCATCCGCTGTTTTGTCCATCGATGACTGCTATGACTGGGTATGAGCGCGTTGTACGGGCCATCAAACGTACCGGCCCCGACCGGGTCCCCATCCAGTATGCGATACTGCCGGGTGCTATCCGCCGATACGGTGCGGCTTTCCGGGCGCTTCGGGAGCGTTATCCCCGTGATGTGCTGACCTTTGGTTACGCGGGTTCGGAGGAATATGGCGGGGGGGCCGGATCGCGATCCAAGGATCGCTGGGGAGCGGTCTGGATGTCCGTGAGCGCCGAGCACAAGGGCCAGGTCGTCGAACATCCCCTATCGGATTGGTCCACCTTCGAGACGTATCGCTTTCCCGATCCGGTGAACCAACCGGAATTCGACCAAGCCGAGCAAACCATCCGGCGCGACGAAGGACAGCACTACTTATTGGCCGATGGCGATACCCTGTTTCAACGTCTATACTATCTCCGGGGGATGGAGCCTCTTTTGGTGGATCTGATGGAGGATCGGCAGGAACTCTATCGTCTGCGGGATGGGATTGTAGATTACATGCTCCGGAGGATCGAACGATGGATCGAACTGGGGGTGCATGGGATCCAATTCCGCGATGATTGGGGAACCCAACAGCAGTTGTTCGTACATCCCGATCTGTGGAGGCGGTTTTTCAAACCCGCGTATCGGCGGCTATGTGAGGCGGTGCATGCCGGGGGAGCCTACGTGCATTTCCACAGCGATGGGATGATCTGGGACATTATTCCCGATCTCATTGACCTCGGCGTAGAGGTGCTTCACCCTCAGATGACGCTCATGGGCATCGAGCGATTAGGCGAG
>JAUWMS010000511.1 GCA_030613045.1 Candidatus Latescibacterota bacterium
CCCAGAGGCCAGCGGCCCAGCGGCCAGAGGCCCACAGGCCAGAGGCCAGAGGTCCAGAGGCCAGAGGTCCAGAGGCCAGAGGTCAGCCGCGTGTTTTTGACCGATCCCTGACCCCTGACCCCTGAATTCTGATTTTCAATCAACCCCAATACCCTGGAGGTAAGCTATGGCATTTAGAATGGGCATTATCGGAACCGGCATCATGGGAAAAGCGGGCGGAAGAATTTTTCAGTTGATCGAGGACGTGGAAGTGGCCGCGCTCGCGGACCTTTCGGAGAAAAATTTGACGGAAGCCGCCACCGAACTGAAGGTATCCGCGACGTACTGCAACTATCAGGATATGCTGGAGAAGGAGCAACTCGATGCGGTCTATGTGGCCACGCCCGACCTCTATCATAGAGACCCGGTGATTGATTCCCTCGAAGCCGGCTGCCACGTGATCGTTGAAAAACCCATGACCACCAAGCAGGAGGACGCGGAGGAGATCTATCGGGTGGTTGAGAAAACCGGGAAGAAGTTCCAGGTGAATTTCAATCATCGGTGGTTGTCCCCCTACCACAAAATCAAGGCCATGATTGAGGACGGAGACCTCGGTGAGCCGATCATCGGATATGCCCGGAAGAACAATCCGATTCTGGTGCCCACGAGTATGCTGGCCTCCTGGGCCAGGGACAGCAGCCCCGCGTGGTTTATGTCCTCCCACGACATTGACCTGATGGTGTGGTGGTTCGACGCCAACCCCGTGGAGGTCTATTCCAGAGGGATCAAGCGAGTCTTAAAGTCTAGGGGGATGGATACCTACGATGGGATTCAGTCGCTGGTGACCTTTGAGGACGGGCAGTTCGCCACCTTCGAGGCCGCCTGGGTCTATCCCGATACCAGCCCCTATATGCCCGATTCCTTCATGGAGGTGATCGGAACCAGGGGCACCACGCAGATCAACCGGCAGGCCGAAGCCATTGACGCCATTCTGGAGGAGAAGTTCACCTGCCCGAGAACCTTCCTGAACTACAAGGTCTTTGACGAATGGATGGGGGCCATGCCCGCTTCGATGCGTTCCTTTGTGAAGGCGTGCAAGGAGGATACGGAACCTATTGTCAACGCCCGCGAGGGCCTTCGGAGCACCTCCATCCTCGACGCCATTCATCGTTCGCTGGCTTCGGGGAAACCGGAGTCCATCCGGTTGGACATTTAGAAGGGATGCGTTGTGGTAGATGGGATGAGAGCCTGACCGCCGGGACTGAAAAACCTCTTTACATTTCCTCTTTTTTTTCTTATTATTAGGGGGAGAGTTCCGCAGTGAGTAGAGTGCAAAGATACAAAGGGACAGAGGGGCAAAGAACCCCTTCACGTTTCCGTGTCTTTGTGGCGGCTTTCATTTTCTGTCCCCTTAGGGACAAAATATCTATAGCAAAACAATCCCCAAAAAATCTTTCCAAGTCCCGTAGGGACGGCATATTTATCCAATATTTTTCCGAATGCCCCTTTCGTCATTATGTGTTTGCCGTGTATGTTTCGTCCCTCACGGGACGTTGGGAAGACTATCGGCTATTTCGAATGCTATAAATATCCTGTCCCTGACGGGACATTAATCCTGCGTAATTCACCAATTCGCCTAAAATCCTTCTTTGCTTTTGTGCGGCAAAGTGTTTTGGTTTTCGGCTTCAAAACGTTATTTTTCAGAAAAGCCTGAAGCCGCTACGCATCATCCAGGACTTGTGATTAATTCAGGAAATATGTTTTTTCGGAAGGAAACCATGGCTAAATTGTGGGACAAAGGAACGGTGCTGGATGCGGAGATCGAGCGATTCACGGTGGGGGAGGATACCATCCTGGATCGGGCGTTGATCGAAGCCGACGTGTTGGGCAGCATTGCCCACGCCGAGATGCTTTCCGGCATCGGAGTGCTCACGGAGGAGGAGTTTCGGTCGCTCAGGGAGGCGCTGCTGGAGATTCTTCATGAGAGCGAGAAAGGGGAGTTTGAGATTAAACGGGAGGACGAGGACGTGCACACCGCCGTCGAGAACGCGCTGACCCGGAAGCTGGGCGATCTCGGCAAGAAAATCCACGCGGCCCGGTCCCGGAACGATCAGGTGCTCGTGGATACCCGGATCTACACGAGAGCGCGCCTGCTTTCGGTGGAGACGGAACTGCTGAAACTAACGGAGACGCTGACGGATTTCGCGGACGCGCATAAACAGGTCCCGATGCCCGGACGCACGCACACTCAGCGCGCGATGCCTTCGTCGGTGGGCCTGTGGGCCGGAGCGTTTGCCGAGTCGCTGTTGGACGATCTGGAACTGCTGAAAACCGTGTATCATCTGAACAATCAATGTCCCCTCGGTTCGGCGGCGAGCTACGGCGTGCCGCTCCCCATTGACCGCCAGCGCACGAGCGACCTCCTGGGCTTCGACCGGGTGCAGAACAACGTGCTTTACGCCAACAACAGCCGCGGCAAGATCGAGGCGATGGTGCTTTTCGCGCTCTCTCAGGTGACGGAGGATCTGTCCAAGCTCTCCAACGATCTGATTTTGTTCAGCATCCCGGAGTTCGGGTATTTCACCCTGCCGGAGGAGCACTGCCCCGGATCGAGCATCATGCCCCAGAAGCGCAATCCGGATCCGCTCGAACTCGTCCGGGCTAAATCCGCCGGC
>JAUWMS010000369.1 GCA_030613045.1 Candidatus Latescibacterota bacterium
GAATCCAGAATAGCAGCTCCTGATCTCCGACCTCCGACCTCTGATCTCCGCCTTCTGACCTCCGCCCTCTTCCTTCTGCCTTCTGCCCCCTGCCTTCACTCGCCTTCCTCCTCCTCATCAACGACATACGTCAACCCGGTGATCTGCTTCAGCGCCCATCGAGCGGCTTCCTGTTCTTCTTCGAGACCGAAGCGCAGTAGTTTCTCGAGATGAGGCAGGGCCCGATCGTCTCCGATCTCGCCGAGGGAGTGGGCGGCCTCTTTGCGTACAGAGATATTTTCGTCCCGGAGTCTCCGGATCAAGGCAGGGACCGAGGGCACGTCCCGCATAGTTCCCGCAAGCTGTACCGCAACGTATCGCACCACCGTGGCTTCGTCGTCGAGGGCGCGTTCGATGGCGCTCAGCAGGGAATCTTTGGGGGCAGGCTGGGTCAGCGCGGGCCAGATTCTGGCGAGAGCGACCAGCGCGTTCCTTCGGACTTCGGGAACGGAATCGCTCATAGCCGCGACCAGGGCGGGCATCACCCGGGGATCTTCGATATCCCATAAGCTCATCGAAGCTTTCCCGCGAACCACGGGGGAGGCATCTTTGAGGCAGCGCAGCAGTGGATCGGTACCCTCCGGGGTTTTCAGATTTCCCAGCGCTTCGGCCACGGCGCCCCGAATGTGCTCGTTGGGACTTTCCAGAAGCGACAGGAAAACTTGCGTCGCTTCGGGATCGCGCATCTTGCCGAGAAGCTGGACACTTAGATATTGCATCTGCTCATCCCCGGTGCGGACGGCTCGGATCAAGGGAGGCACGGCCTCTTCCTTCGGTTTTTTGAGCAATTCCAGCGCCGCGTGGCGACGGATCGCCTCGTCCCGGCTTTTCAGATCTTGAACCCACTCCTCCGCGCTTTTTCCGGCGCATCCGGAGAGGATCAGACCTCCGAGCAGAAGGACGCGGATAAGGGGGAAAGCGCCTTTCATCCCCGGGTGTTTGTGCGTGAACATGCTTCTAAGGTTCGACATGACGTGCTCCTTTCGGTTGGTCGAAACGTGGGATGCGGGGAGGACGGATTGCCGAAGTCCGGAACACGCTGGAAATCCCGAGCGTGTATTCCGAATTCTCCGTTAGTTTGTAGATGCGGGATGCTGTTTGGAGTATATTGGAGTATAACAGATGGGAGCCTTTTTGTCAATCGAAAAATGAGGCAGCGTTTCGGATATTTTTTTCTTGACTTCCGATAGAATTCTTATTATATTAGAAACATTCTTATTTTTTTCTTGACTTTTGACAGAATCCTTATTATATTAGAATTATTCTTAAACAATCACCTATCCGGAGGCAACCTTCTATGGATGCAATAATTGAAAAACTGAAACAAAAAGGGATCGTGCTGACCATTCAACGGCTCGCCGTCCTGGAGTTCCTCCATAACTCCTCTTCGCATCCGACGGCGGAAGCGATTCATACGAAATTGAAAAAAAAATACCCGATGATGTCACTCGCGACGGTGTATAATACCTTAGATATGCTCAAGCAGGCGGGGGAGATTCAGGAACTCACCATAGGGAATGCCAAACATTTCGACCCGATCCCGCAGTCGCATCATCATCTTTATTGTCGCGTGTGTAAGCGGATCATAGATGTGGAAATTTCCTGTCCGGTATGCAAAAGCGGCCGGGTACAAGGGCACAAAGTAGAGGAGGTCCAGGCCGTCTTTTATGGGATTTGCTCCGATTGTCTCCAGCGGGAAAACGGTGCGCAGTAGGATTCCCGGAATTTCTCTAACCTTCATCCAGGAAAGGAGTCGTATCATGACATCGAAACTGCAAGTCTATAAGTGCGAGCGTTGTGGGAACATCGTGGAGGTGCTTCACGAGGGCAAGGGGGAGTTGGTATGCTGCGGCCAGCCGATGAAGCTTTTCGTCGAAAATGCGGTGGCTGCCGCTCAGGAGAAGCATGTGCCCGTGGTGGAACAGACCGCCGATGGCGTGCGGGTGAAGGTCGGCAGCGTGGCCCATCCGATGGAGGAGAAACACTACATCGAGTGGATCGAGGTCCTGGCGGACGGGAAGGCCTACCGTCAGTTCCTGAATCCGGGCGATGCGCCGGAGGCCGTGTTCGATCTCCAGGCGGAGCACATCATCGCGCGGGCATACTGCAACCTGCATGGATTGTGGAAAGGAGAAGGCCAATGATCGGAAAGAAGATGCAGGATGCGATGAACGAGCAGATCCAATACGAGTTGGCGTCTTCGTACCTCTATTTGTCCATGGTGGCGTATTTCCAGTCCTCTGGATTGGACGGCATGGCGCAATGGATGCGTGCGCAGACGCAGGAGGAAGTCGTGCACGCGATGAAGCTCTTCGATCACATCAACGATCGCGGCGGCAAAGTGGAACTGCTTGCGCTGACTCAGCCCACGACGGAGTGGGCGTCGCCTCTAACGGCTTTTCAGGCGGCCTGGAAGCACGAGCAATTCGTTACCTCCCGGATTGATAATCTGGTCGAGCTGGCCGCTGAAGAGAACGACCATCCGGCGGGCATCCTCCTGCAATGGTTTGTCACCGAACAGGTGGAAGAGGAGGCCTCCGCATCCAAAGTGGTGCAGATGCTGGAGCGGGTCGGCGATTCCGGAAACGGCCTGATTATGCTGGATCGCGAGTTGGGTGCGCGGGTCTTCACCCCGCCGGCGGCAACGGATGCGGCGGCTCAATAGAGAAAGGCAGGTTGAGGATGAGGTTGAGACCACCCGGGCGCTCCTTGTCCGGGCCGAAATCGAACCCTTGACCTGTTGTTTCTTTGCGTGCGCTACGTTTTTTCGGCGTTCAGTGAAAAAGTGGAAAAGTGGACAACACTATGAATTCAAGCGCATTACACTGCATCAGTTACGGATTATACGTGGTCAGTTCCAGGCAGGGAGACCGGCTCAACGGACAGATCGCCAACACCGTGTTTCAGGTCACTTCCGAGCCTGCCACCATAGCTGTGAGCGTCAACAAACAGAATCTCACGCACGAATTCATCCGGTCAAGTCGAGTCTTCTCGGTCTCCGTGCTGTCACAGGAGACGCCTATGCGCTTCATCGGGCGCTTCGGGTTCCAGTCCGGCAGAGAGATAGATAAGTTCGCGGAGGTCCAGTACCGGATCGGCCACACGGGAGCGCCCATCGTTCTGGATCATGCCCTTGCCTTTCTGGAGGCCAGCGTGATCCAGGAAAAGGATGCCGGGACCCATACGATTTTTATCGGCGAGGTGGTGGATGCCGAAATCCTCAAAGCGGGATCGTGTATGACCTACTCTTATTATCACGAAGTGAAGAGGGGGAAGGCTCCCAAAACAGCCCCGACGTACATCGAGGAACAAGTCGAAGAAGAAACGAAAGGAGGAGGAGCAATGGCCAAGTACGAATGCACCGTTTGCGGATACGTGTATGACCCCGAACTGGGCGATCCGGACGCCGACATCAAGCCGGGAACCACCTTTGAAGATCTGCCCGAGGATTGGGTGTGCCCGGTCTGCGGAGCGGGTAAGGAGGATTTTGAGAAGGTAGCGTAGTTCGTAGTACGGGCTTACGAGATTTTACGCAGGTATTTGGAGCGCTCCGATTGAAAAGTCCCCTGCCAAATCCGAAGCCGTGAGCCGTTGGCTGGTCCGCGGAGGATCTTCCTTTTTAGCCCTTGGATTTGGAGGTTGATTTGACAGTGGACACCGGGGCGCCAGGCAAGAAGTCGATCAGTATCTGACAAAGGCGGTCAAGCGATGACCGATGTTTTGCAAAACCTTCACCCCATCCTCCAGGCTCTCCTCGCGACGTGTTTTACGTGGGGAGTGACCGCGCTTGGGGCAGCGGCTGTATTTACGGCCAGGGACATAAACCGGAAAGTTCT
>JAUWMS010000531.1 GCA_030613045.1 Candidatus Latescibacterota bacterium
ATCTATCTGGATCACGTGAGCGCTCAGACCAAGGTCTTCCTGGATCGACTGTATTCGTATCTCGGTCCGAATCTTGCGCATCGCTTTCCGAAGGGGGTCAAGGCGGTGCTGGTCTTCACGTGGGGCGCTTCGGGACCGGAGGCCTATGATGATGTGATAACCTGGGTGCGGGGAGGACTTTCCGGCTATTTTGACGTGGAGACCGTTTCGGTGATCAAAGCAGCCGATACGGGCGCGCATCCGGTGAGCGGACGGGATGATTTGCTTCAGAGGGCGTTTGAGGTGGGGGTCGAGTTGGCTGAGTGTGGTTAGACTTCCGAAGTCTGCGAGACTTCGGAAGTCTTTCATCCAATACGAGAGATTGTGAATGGTGAATCATGAATTGCGAATGGCGCAAGGTGTTGCGCCCTTATTTTTCACATAAGGAGAGAGAACGATGTCTGATAAAGGCGCTCATCAGGAGGGAATCAAGGCGGGTCTGGCGGAGCGGATTATCACGCCGGATTTGGGCGGAACGATGCGGGGATTTGCGGCGAGAAAGGGAGTTTCGCAGGGGGTTCACGATGATCTGTACGTGCGGGCGATGGCGATCGAGGGGCCGGAGACAGCGGCGGCGTTTCTGAGTGTGTCGGTGTGCAGCCTGGATCAGGAGATCATTGACGGGACGCGCGAGGAGGTAGCTCGGCGCACGGGGTTGCCCGGCGCGCATATTATGATGGCGGCCACGCATACGCATTCGGGACCGACACCCACGGAGGCGTATAATGCGTTTCTGCGGGAGCGATGCGTCGAATGCTTGGTGGAGGCGTGGGAGCGTCGCGAGGAGGCGCGACTGGGCATTGGGATCGCGCAGGTGGAGGACGTGGGACGAAACCGGCGGCGTCTGGAGTATGGCGGGCTTCCGGTGGATCCGGACGTCGGGATCGTCAAAGTGGAGGATCTGAACGGGAAGGTTCTGGGCGTGTTGTTCCAGTATTCGTGTCATGCGACGGTGATGGGTCCGCGCAATTTGTTGATCTCGGAGGATTGGCCGTATTATGCCATCCGCACGATCAAGGAGCAGGTTGGAAACGATGCCGTGGTGCTATTCGCCAATGGCGCGGAGGGGGACATCAATCCCGGATACAGCTCCGGGCTTTCGTGTATCGGCGCGGCGATTCCCATTCGCACGTGGGCCTTCGCGGAGAAGATCGGCGTGCGGATGGGGAAGAAGGTGTCGGAGGCGTTGTCGGACGTGGAGATGAAATCCGCGTTTCCGATCCGATCTGTTTCGGGACAGGTGGATTTGCCGTTACGCCGGAGCTTCCCGGTGACGGTCGCGGAAGCGGAGGAGAAGCGAAAGGCGGCGCAGGAGGCGTTGGAGCAAGTCAAGGAGAAAGCGGACGTTTCTCAGGTGGTGATAGATTGGGCGGAGGTGGATGCGTTTTTTGCGGGAATGGTGTGCAATCTAACCGAGGAGTTTTATTCGGAGAAGCGGGAGTCCTCTGTGCGCGTGGAGATTCAGGCCCTTCGATTGGGCGATGCGGTGTTGGTCACGTTTCCGGGGGAGGTGTTCATCGAGATCGCGCTGGAGGTGAAGCGGCGTTCGCCTTTTGCCAAGACGCTGGTAGTCGGGTTGGCGAATGCGGGAAAAACCGGGGGATATATGCCCACGAGAGCGGCGTTTTCGGAGGGCGATTACGAAGTGTTTGCCTCGAACTATAGCGAGGAAGCCGGGGAAGTGCTCGTCGAGGCCGCGCTGGAGCAAATTGCGAAGGTGAGGTGAAGAGAGAAAAGAAAGTGAGAACGTCGATTCTCCTTCTATCGGGCTGAATCGACCAAGTGAGACGGTGAGACCTCTCACACTCTCACATTTTTCCACTTTGACAAGGAGTTTCTCTGCATCCTCTGGGTGAATCAAACCCCTCCATTCTTTGAACTGAACAGCCCTGTAGTGACGGGCGCAGGGCGATCCATTTTCACGTATCAAGGTACCCGTTTTACGCACTACGCAGGTTCTTTTTGTGCTCACGGCGAAGCATTCACAATCTCTAACCATGATATGGGGGAAAATCTATGGACAAGGTACGAGTGGGCATCATCGGGGTAGGCAAGATGGGACGAACGCACATTGACGCATTGCGGGACGTGGCTTTGGGCGAAGCGGTGGCGGTGACCGATCCGGCCCGTTTTCCGGACACGGGGCCGAATCTGGCGAAGGAGTATGGGCTGGATTACGAGCAGGACATCGAAGCACTGGTCGCCCGAAAAGATATTGATGCGGTCGTTGTGACCACGCCGCATGGACTGCACGCCGAACATGCGATCCAGGCTTTCGAAAGTGGAAAGCACGTGTTGGTGGAGAAGCCGCTTGAGTT
>JAUWMS010000562.1 GCA_030613045.1 Candidatus Latescibacterota bacterium
CCGGGCGCTGGTGGGAGCACAGACGCGCGCTCCGGCGTATGCGATTGCAACGGGGATCGAGAAGATCGGGGCGTATGATCTGATCCTTTGCGGCAAGCAGGCGATCGACGGGGATACGGCGCAGGTGGGCCCGGAGGTTGCGGAGCGGCTTGGGATTCCGTTTGTGGCGTGGGGGAGGAAAGTGGAGGAAGTCGGAGATGGGAAGATTCGGGTGCAGCGAATGATGGACGACGGGTACGAGGTGATCGAAATGCCCCTGCCCGCGTTGATTACGGTGGTGAAGGAGATCAATGAGCCGAGACTGGCGTCGCTGAAGGGGAAGCTGCGGGCAAAGAAGCTGGAGATTCCGGTCTGGTCCGCCGAGGATATCGGAGCCGAAGAGGACCAAGTGGGATTGAAGGGATCGCCCACGCAGGTGATGCGGATCTTCTCGCCGGAACCGAGAGGCGCTGGGGAGCGGCTTGAGGGAGACGCGGAGGACGTGGCGGATCGGT
This sequence comes from Candidatus Latescibacterota bacterium, assembly GCA_030613045.1. Classification (GTDB taxonomy): domain Bacteria; phylum Latescibacterota; class 4484-107; order 4484-107; family 4484-107; genus 4484-107. The sequence continues at coordinate 495 of JAUWMS010000562.1, forward strand.
TGGCGGGACGGTTGAAGGAGATGGGGTTTGTGTAAAATAATTGCCAGAATTGCCAAAATTTCAAAAATTTCAAAAATTGGGCAATTTCGGAAAAACTCAGGCAATCTTGGCAATTTTGGCAATCTTTGAAATACACACTTGAATGGAAGGAATTACGATGGCATTGATCTGGGTGATCGAGGACAAATGCACGGGCTGTAAGCTCTGTATAAAAAAATGTCCGTTTGGCGCGATCTCGATGGTGGATGGGATCGCGGTGATTGATGAGGGGAAATGTACGCTGTGCAAGGCGTGCGTGGAGGCGTGCCGGTCTGAAGCCATTGCCTTATCGCCGGAAGCCGAGGCGATGCAGGAGAGGCCTTCGGTGGATCTGGATGCGTATCGGGGGGTGTGGATTTTCGCGGAGCAGCGGAACGGGCGCCTATCGAGCGTGGCATACGAGTTATTGGGCGTGGGGCGGACCCTGTCGGATGATCTGAATGCGGCATTGACCGCGGTGTTGTTCGGGTCCGGGATGGAGGAGGGGGCGGCTGCGTTGGTGGCTCGCGGCGCGGATCGGGTGCTCTGGGTGGATGAACCGGAATTGAGCACCTTTCCCGACGATTCCTACGCGCAGGTATTTGAAGATCTGATCCGGGAGGAGAAGCCGGAGATCGTGCTGGCCGGAGCCACGGCGGTGGGCCGGTCGTTTATTCCGAAGGTGGCGGCCAAGCTGGAGACGGGACTGACCGCGGATTGCACGGAATTGGCGATTGACCGGGAGCAGCGCCTATTGGTGCAGACCCGACCCGCGTTCGGAGGCAATATCATGGCCACGATCCTCTGCCCGAATCGGAGGCCTCAGATGGCCACGGTGCGGCACAAGGTGATGGAGGAGGCGGAGGCTCAAGAGGGCCGGAAAGGCGAGATCGTCCGCAAGCAGGCAAAGCCGGAGAGCCTGTTGAGTCGGACTTCGCTGATCGAGTTTGTCGAGGAGTTGGAGGAGACGATCCACATCGTGGATGCGGATGTGATTGTCTCTGGCGGGCGCGGACTTGGGAAGCCGGAAAACTTTGCGTTGATCCGGGAGTTGGCGCTGACGCTGGAAGGCGCAGTAGGGGCCTCGCGCGCCGCGGTGGACGAGGGCTGGATTCCGTATTCGCATCAGGTCGGGCAGACGGGGAAGACGGTGAGTCCGAAGTTGTATATTGCGTGCGGGATTTCCGGGGCGATCCAGCATCTCGTGGGCATGCGCTCGTCGGACGTGATCGTGGCGATCAACAAGGATCCGGAGGCGCCGATTTTTGACGTGGCTACGTTCGGGATTGTGGGGGATGTGTTCGACGTGGTGCCGGCGTTGATTC
>JAUWMS010000521.1 GCA_030613045.1 Candidatus Latescibacterota bacterium
CCCGGCCGGTAACTCCGATCACACCGATGCGAATCTGTTCCATGCGTTCTTCTCCGTTTCGTTTGGGGGGGGGTGGGAAAAGGCTGCTCAGCCCATCATAACGGGCAGGAGCCAACACGCCAACCTACTCATTTCTACTATTTGTGGAGCTTCCTCCATACGCTTCCAAAAAGTCAAACATGTGCTGAAACATCGCGTCGCGGTTCAAATGCAGGCCGTGTCCATCGTTTTCGAAAATAACCAGCTCACAGGGTATTCCAGCGCTTTTTACCCTTTGCTGGATCCGGGAAACGTCGGAAACGCTGGAAGTTGTGTCTCTCGCCCCATGCAGGATGAGAAGTGGGTGCTTTATGCGAGCCGCTTGCGCAACAGGGGAACGCTCAAGCAATGCGGCTTCTCTGGCCTCGTTGTCGGAGGGAACGCCGTGGTTGGCATGCGACGGCGATATCATCGTGCCTCCCCAAAGCGTGATCCCGCAAGACCACACTGCTGCAGGATCGGGCAAAGCCAGGAAAGTGAGAAACCCTCCATAGCTAAAACCGGAAACGGCCAGAAGGCTGTCCGCTGTCCCAAAACGGTTTCGCCAGTCTATGCCACAGTCAACAATATCCCAAACATCCGCTCTTCCGCACTCGTGCCTGTTCGCATTTCTGTGATCCGCTCCGTACCCATCCGATCCTCTGTAGGAGGGTCTGATGACTTCATATCCCTCCCACAATAAGCGTAATGGAATCGGCCTCTTGGGATCGATTGTGCTTCCCGGACCCCCATCGATAAACATCACGGCCTTGCCATTCGTCTTGGTGGGCACATAGCGGTGCACCGGGACGCGATATCCATCTCGTGCTGCAAACCAGTATTCTTCTTTTTTATACGCCGGCTCTGGTTCTGCGTCGGTGGACTGCGCTTTTCGGACAAGGGCGCATCCTTTGCCCTGCCGCCATTGATAGATGCCGAAATCTGTGCCGAGGAAATAGAGGGCGCTGTCTTCGGCATCAAATGACAGATAGGGCCCCATCCTTGTTGCTTTTACGGGCGCGAACTCGTCCAACGCGAGTTCCTCAATCTTCTTCATGCCCGGAAATGAATAAAGACCGAGCCGATCACTGCGGATGCACAAGAGGGTTTTTCCGTTTTGGGAGAAACAGCCTGCCTGAATTTCGGCTCCCTCGAAGAGTACTTCAGTGGAATTATCCTGCAAACGGACACTCAGCAAACGGGCGGTCGAATCAGACCGCTCGGCGACGAGTATATGGGAATCATCGGGATGCCAGCAGTGGTACCCAATGGAATACCCCATGCCCTTTTTCGTGGGCAACGAGAGGAACTTGCCGGCTCTTCTGTCAGCTACCCCAATGGAATTCCCGCGATAGAATGCCACATATCGTCCAGTGGCGCTCGATTGAGGAAAACGGTCTACTCCCGGTCCCTCACTGACTTGAGTGGTTTTACCGGTGGCCAGTTCGATGCAAAAGATCTTCGGGGGATGACTGCCATCGATGGGCGTGTCGTATGCAGAGAACGCAAGTTCCGTTCCATCCGCGGACCAGGATGCAAACCCAGCGTTGATACCTGGTCGATCGAAAACGGCTTTCGTGGTATTCGTCTCAAATGAATGGACGTGGATCCGGCCATTACCGAAAAAAACCAGTGACCTCCCGTCGGGAGATATGCTGGGGCCTTGGGGCAAATAACGGTTCTCAATCATCGCAAGTTGACTGTCAGAGCGGAGATTCGTCACGATTATCTTCATCTCATGTTCCGGCGAAACCGTTCTTATTGCCGCAACACCTGTACCACTATGGAAATCAAAGTCCGTGTACATAGAGCCTCCCCTGATAGGGTCACATGAAAGCACAAACATGAACACTATCCCTGCGGAAACACCTCTTGATTTAAGATGCCATCAAATCCCTCCATTGGAATCTATTCTCGCACATACCGTCATAGCACCGGACGCAGACCATTGGTTCATTTTGGAACAATATTTCTCAGCCGAACATGCATTGGGCTGCCCAATGAAATCGGCGAACACGGCACGTTTCTCCGCCCGACACTCCGCGGGATTCCGGTCATCGTGCGCACGATCATCCGCGATCCGCCCCGTCTGCCGGAAGTATTCGGGGCCGGGGCGACCGACTGTCCGATCGAGCGCTTCACGGAACCTGTGCCCGGTTCGACCCGTGCGTCCTCCTCACTCCACAAATGCGGCGCTATACACCACGGCGTTCTTCCCGTACACCTTGATCCGAACGAACTTTCCCTTTAGATCGGTCGGATTTTTCCCGGACTTCCAGCGGACCGCTCCATCCTGTAGGTCTCCCGAGATCGGCTCGCACTCCTCCCGGGTGAACCCGTCGTATTCCCCGCCATAGCCGGCACGCTTCATGGCCACGGTCACCGGCTCGGAGGAAGCAAAGTTGAGCCGGAGCCGTCCTCCCGGGCAACGGAAGGGCAAGGTGGCGAAAAACCCCTCCCCCTCCGTCTGCTGCCCCACCAGCCGGTTCTTCGTGAAGGCCGCCACACAGAGGGTGGACTTCCTGGTTCCCGAGGCGTCGC
>JAUWMS010000100.1 GCA_030613045.1 Candidatus Latescibacterota bacterium
CATCATGCGGATCCTGGTTTCGGCAAGTCCCTTTTGATTGCGCTCGATCTCCTTCGCCATCTGCTCCCTGTGTGCGTCTAATTCCCGCATCTGAGCGGGATTCAACGACAACGCGCGGTGCATCAGACCCCGTATCGGATCCCGAATCGGTCCGCCGGGAGGGAGAAAGGGGCGGTCTATGCGGCGCACCTGCCATGCATGGAATCCGATGGTCCCGATGGCGGCTGCGTTTACCATTACAGAGAAGACCAAGGCCAAAATCAACCACTTATTTCTCATGACGTTCTCCTTCTCGTATTATGCCTTTGTAGGGGCGAATCTTGTATTCGCCCAAGCCAATGAAAGCCCGAGAAAGGGCGATCACGGGGACCGTCCCTACAAATCGTTCTGATCGGCAAGGAGTTCCACGTAATCCGATCCGATGGAGTGCGCGGGGAAATCATCCAGCGCATCGAGATACAGGGATGCCGTCACCTGCTCCCAGACCTCCGGTTCGTCCGCTCGCTGCACGTCGTAGAGTGCGCCGCCGATCCAGAGTCCGACGCCCGATGCGGCAACCACCGTGGCGGGCACGAGCAAGCGATCCAAAAATCCCCGGACCCTCTCCAGCGAGAAACGCCGCTCCTCGACTTGGGCGATCCGTGCATTCAGTTTGATCCAAAAGTGAGGGGAAGGATCCACCTCGTGCATCTCTCCCAACTGCTTCCACGTTGCGGTCAAGGATTCAGCTTCCTGTTGGCAGTGGGGGCATCCGGATACGTGTTCGGAAATCCGTGAAGCCTGCTTCTTCGAAAGCTCCCCATCGAGAAATGCGGAAAGCCTTCGCTGAACCTGTTGACATTTCATCGAAATTCGCCTCCCTTCTACAGAGTGAAACACCCATCTTCCGAGAAACTTGCGGTTTATTTTCAAAGATAACCTTCACCACGGATAACCACGGAATAACACAGAAGAAAAGAGAAATGCGGTTATGCAACATCTATTGAAGTAAGCCAAATTATTCCGTTTATTCCGTGTTTTTCCGTGAGATTCCGTGGTGAACGGTTATTGAAATTCTTCAAAATAGCCACTGAGCTTTTTTTTCAGCGTTTGCTTAGCCCGATGCAATTTGGACTCCACCGCGGATACGGAGGTTTCCATCACTTCGGCGATCTGCTTGTAGGACAATCCCTCGTACCGGCTGAGCACCACGGCGGTTTTCTGGGCCGCGGGAAGCGTATCCAGCGCACGACGGATCATCGCCTCGCGCTCCGCCTGCTCCGACGACAGGTCCGGCTGATCCGCCGGGTCTGAGGGAAACTCCCGACCCGGTCCATCCGCCGTGTCCTCCTGCAATTGATCCAGAGAGAACCACCGCAGGCGCTTCCGCTTCCTCAGCCGGTTGAGCGCCAGGCGGGTGGCGATGGTGTAGAGATAGGTGAACAGCTCGGCTTTGGGCTGATACGACTTCGCCGAAAGATAGAGCCTCAGAAAAGTCTCCTGAGCCACCTCCTCCGCGTCTTCCCGGTTTCCGAGGAAGCGATAGGCCACGTTGATCACCCGGCGCTGATAGGTTTCCACAATGGACTTGAACGCGCGTTTATCCCCGGATTTTACGCGCATCATAAGGTCTGTGTCGGTCATAAGGTACCCGAATTTTCAGATTGGACAGCGATGTTTGCGGCCATTGCACTGTTAAACACCGAAACGCGTGGAAACTTGCGGTCTCGTTCACAAAAAAATTGGGGCGGATTGGAGCGTGCCCCATTTCCTAAACCAAAAGGGCGATCACAAGGATCGCCCCTACGAACACGGAGGGTCATTAAGCAAACGGGTAACCTGCAAACTTCATGGCGCGGAGCCACAGGCCCCATCGTTTTTATTCCCACTCAATGGTCCCCGGGGGCTTGTGCGTGACGTCGTAGAAGACCGCCTCAATCCCGGAAAGCGCGGAGATGTCGTCCGCCATCTTCATGGCCACGTCCATCGGAATCTCGGAGAAACGGGCCGTCATCGCCTCCTTAGAAACGACCGGACGCAGCACGATGCTTTCCTTTTCGCCGTCGGAGGAAAGCGGAAGCAAGACCACGGGCATCTGCCAGATCGCATCCATCAGACCGTGCTCCTCGAGGGCATGCGTCGCGATGGCGTCGGCCTCGCGCAACAGGTCCAGCCGCTTCTTCGACAGATCGCAGGATTTGACAAATAGCGGAGGGAGCGTGTCCGGTCGGAGCAGGAGGACCGCACGATTGATTTGTGGAATTCGATTGGTGATCTCCGTGGATACGCGCTCCAGAGTCTGCCAATCCGTCGTCCCGATCAAGGCGACCGGATGCGCGTACGTGCGGAAATCCCCCTGAACGCCCACGCTTTTGATGGGAAGTATCCGGGCGTCCAGACCCGTCTTTCGGGCGATCTCCCGCGCAGACGCCTCCGCGTTTTGCTCCGCCTCGCCAAGCGATTCCGAACCGTCCGAACACAGCGCGCGCACGCCCAGTCCCGGTCCGGGGAAGGGATGCCGCCATACGAGCGATTTGGGAATCCCCAGTCGTTCCCCGACCTCGCGCACCTCGTCCTTGTAAAGCTGAGACAGCGGCTCGATGATCTTGCCCTGAGCGATCAATTCCTCCACCAGCGCCACCCGATTGTGGTGCGTTTTGATCACCGCCGCGTTTTTCGTGCCCCCGGACTCGATGGTATCCGGATAGATCGTGCCCTGCCCCAGAATCCATTGCTCCGGATCCAGCCCGAGCTGCTCCATCGCCCTGTCCCGCACCTCGATAAATTGGGTTCCGATGATCCGGCGCTTCGCTTCGGGATGCACCACGCCTCTGAGCGCGGACAGGAAATCCGTACCGGCATCCACCACGTAGAAGTTGGTGAAGCCATGTTCGAGAAGACTGTCCCGCACGAGCGCACTTTCGTTTTTACGCATCAGCCCGTTATCAATGTGAAGGCCATAGACCCGTTTTGCGCCGAGAGCTTTTTCCAGCAGCACGAACGCCACTGTCGAATCCACGCCGCCGGACACAAATAGGAACACGTTCCGGTCGCCCATCCGATCCCGGATGGCCTGTAGGGAAGACTCGATGTAATTCCCCATCGTCCAGGTTCGCTCGCAGCCGCACAGCGCAACAAAGTTCTCCAGCATCCGCATCCCGTTGGGTGTATGGGTTACTTCGGGGTGAAATTGGAGGCCGTACAGTTCCCGGTTTGGATCGCCCATCGCCGCGATGGCACAGGAGGCGGTGCTTCCCAACACGCGAAATCCCGGCGGCGCCTGGGCCACGTGATCCCCGTGGCTCATCCACACCGTCTCCGAGTCCTCCAATCCCTCAAGAATGCCCGCCTTCTCCCGAATATCGAGTTGCGCCGCGCCGTATTCCTTCGTCTGCCCCGGCTCTACCACGCCTCCGAGCTGCTGAGCCATCAGATGATGTCCGTAGCAGAGGCCCAGCACCGGAATGCCGAGGTCAAAAAGGTTCGGATTAAACCGGGGCTGATCCGCATCGTACACACTCGACGGCCCCCCGGAGAGGATCAGTCCCTTGAAATTTCGAAGCCGGTCCGAGTCGCTGTCCGGGGACACGATCTCGGAATAGACCCGCAGCCGCCGTATCCGATTGGCAATCAGATGCGTGTATTGCCCGCCGAAATCCAATACGCCTATGGGATCCTGCATACGATTTTCTCCTCGTTATCGTCAGTGGAAAAGAAGGGGTGAAAGTGGGAAAGCTTGACAGTGAGAAAGTGGGAAAGTGGGAAGGTGAGGGCGCAAGGGAGTCCCACCGTCCTTGCGGTTGGTTCAAGAATCTTGTTTTTGGGTTTTCTCCGCGTCCTCAGCGTTCTCCGCGGTGAAACAGCCGTTTCATTTCGTTTCCCGACCAAGTATCCAATATACCAAAGTGCGCCTCGATTGTCAAAGGGAAAATGGAGCGCATTTCAATCAGGGTCAGAAAACCGTCTTTGCCTCCACTTTCCGCTTGACAAAGTCCGCGTCTTATCGTATTATTCGGTGGGCGTTCGGCATTTTTGTGAGGCGGCTCGGATTTTTCGCCGCGCTTGTTTTTGGTCTCATTGTGGATCGCCCGCACCCATTTGGATATTGTTTCACGCATCACGCATCACGCATCACGTTTTACGTTTTACGTTTTACGTTTCACGCATCACGTTTCACCTTTCACGAAATTTTTGCACTTCGTAAATTATTCCATGGAGGTTGCTATGTCAACGAAAGTGGTTGTAGGGGCCCAGTGGGGAGACGAGGCCAAAGCTAAGGTCGTGGATTATCTCGCGGAAGAAGCCGACATTGTGGCGCGTTTTCAGGGGGGCGCCAACGCCGGGCACACCGTCATCGTGGGGGAGCACAAATTCATTTTTCACCAGATCCCGGTGGCGGCGATGCACCCGGACAAGATCTGCGTGATCGGAAACGGCGTGGCGCTCGACCCGGTGGCGCTGATCGAGGAGATCGAGGCGCTGGAGGTCGAGGGCATCACGCTTTCGGGCCGTCTGTTCATCAGCCCGCATGCGCATTTGGTGATGCCGTATCACAAGCTGTTGGATCGGCTCATAGACGAGAGCAAGGGCAAAGGGAAGATCGGCGTAACGGGCCGGGGCATCGGGCCGTGCTATCGGGACAAGGCGGCCCGGACGGGCATTCGCGCCGGGGATCTTTTGGATCAGGGGCTGTTCCGGGAGAAACTCTCGGCCAACCTTTGGGAGAAAAACCGGATCCTCGCCGCTCTGTATGAGCACGAGCCCTTCGATGAGAAGCCGATCGCGGAGGAGTTCATGACGCTGGGCAAGCGGATCGTGCCTTGCCTAACGGACGTTTCGCTGTTCCTGAACCGGGCCATGGCGGACGGAAAACGCATCCTTTTCGAGGGCGCGCAGGGGACGTTTCTCGACATAGATCATGGAACCTATCCCTTCGTGACCTCCTCCAACCCCACCGCCGGCGGCGCGTGCACGGGCGCGGGCGTGGGTCCCACGAAGATGGATGAGGTGATCGGCGTGGTCAAATCCTATACCACGCGCGGGGGAAGCGGCCCCTTGCCCACGGAGTTTTTGGGCGAATTTCAGGAGCGGATGCGGAAGCAGTGGGGAGAATACGGCGCCACCACCGGGCGCGGACGGCGTTGCGGCTGGTTCGATGCGGTGCTGGTGCGATACTCCGCCCGGATCAACGGCCTGACCAATCTGGCCCTCACCCGGTTGGATTCGCTCGACGAGTTGGATTCGATTCGGATCTGCGTGGCGTACGAAGCGCGCGGAAAACGGATCGAGGATTTTCCGTGGGAACCCGGCTTGCTAACGGAATGCACGCCGATCTACGAGGAGATGCCGGGATGGAAGACCCCTACCTCGGAGGCGCGGCGCTTCGAGGAACTGCCGGATCGGGCGCGGGACTATCTTGGGCGGATCAGCGCTTTGACCGGCCCTCCCATTTCGCTCGTGTCCGTGGGCCCGGAGCGGAATCAGACGATTGCGGTGAACTGACGATCGCGGTGAAATAGATAGCTATAGGGGGCACAGCATGCTGTGCCCCCTATGTGTTTGCAGCCGATGCGTGTAAAAAACGACTTCATTCACTTTTCCCTTGACAATCGAGCGTAGATTGTGTATAATCTGCAATAATCGTGATTTCGCGGTTGGTTCGGAAAATTGTTTTTCCGAACTTTGGAAATTGTTTTCCCGAACGAGCCTCTTTCAAAAGTCATAAAGGTACAGTCACTCCGCAGGGGTTAGGTCAGACATTCTTGTCTGATTTGGATAACCATAAAGCTGAACAGACAGGAATGTCTGTTCCACCAATCTCCTGCAAAAAATCTATCCGGTAAGATTGCTTCGGCTCATGAAGGAAAAAGTTTTCAATGTTCTCTACAATAATACAACCCATTTTACCAAAGTGAACGAAGCGACGTCAAGTCGTTTTTCGGTCTTATGCAAAAACCTCCGAACCATTGAAAATTTCTCAACGCACGTTGTTTCCTCCTTCTGCCAGGAAGGCACCAGGGCATTAAGAACCCATTTGCCGTGAACTCCTTCGGCGCTTCGTTCACGGCGGACAGTGACAGGGAGATTTGTCCATGGCTTCAGAACATGCTTCGAAAAAGGGAAAGCAGCCTCCCGGGTGGCTGCAGGCGCTGATCGGCGTCCTCACGCTCACGGCGGTCGCGATGGTGATCTTACTCGGCAGCCAGACCTATCGGAAAACGAGGAAGATGGCCACAGCGCAGTTCAACCAACAGCAGTTGATCCTGGCCCGTTCGGCGGCCACCGGCATCGAAAGCTACTACAAGGAATTAGCCGCCACCTTGCAATCCCTGGTGAAACTGCCCAGCATGCAGCAGATGACCCCCGAATGTTTGCAGTGCATCCAGCATGCGTATTGGGGCCTCCCATCGAGAACCTCCATACGACTGTTGGACAGAAACGGTCTTCTCCGCTTTATTTGCCCCTTTGAGGGCTGGCGGGGAGATCTGAATGGAAAGGAGTACGGGCGGGAGGCGTACTTTCAGGAAGTCCGGGAAACCGGACACATCCACGTCAAAAGGGTGATCAACGAACAGGGCGAGCCGCGGATCAGAGTGGCCGTGCCGGTCTATCTGACAAGCGAGTCGAGGACCGTAAAAGTGGGGGAGGAGACCGGCATGATTATCACGCCCATGGATCCGGACAAACCGGGATCGGGCGCCTTTCAGGGGGTGCTGATAGGCTCCTTTGATCCGCATACGATTGCTCAAAGCTTTATCTCCCCTATCGTATCGGGGAAGACCGGCTATGCCTATCTGTTGAACGAGGAGGGAATTTTCATAGCCCATCACGAGGAGGCATTTTCCGGTCGGAGCGCGTTTGAGGTGCGGGAGGAGCGAAACCCCGACCTTTCCTACGACGCCGTTGGGCAGATGCAGCGGCGGATGATGGCCGGGGAGGAAGGCACGGGCCGCTATGTATCCGGCTGGCACCGGGGTGTGGTCGGAGAGATCGAAAAACTCGTCGCGTACACGCCCATACACATAAACGGCAATATCTGGTCCGTGGCCGTGTGCGCTCCGGTTTGCGAAGTGGAAAAAATGATCGGGGAGACGAAACGCTCCGGACAGGCTATCCTGGGACTGGTCATCCTGATCCTGATTCTGGGGGGAGGCTCCCTTTTTGCAGTCTCCTATCGCTGGTCCCACGTTCTGGAACAAGAGGTGGCCGAGCGGACGAAGGACCTGAGAGAAACCACGGATTATCTGAACAACCTGATCCGGCATGCCAATGCGCCCATCATCGTCTGGAACCCGGATAAGCAAGTCACCATGTTCAACGAAGCCTTTGAAAGGATGAGCGGTCGGACCGAGGCGGAAATGAAGGAGCAGCCCTTAGCCGTGCTGTTCCCCGAAGACACCCGTGCGGATTCCATGAAGAAGATCGAGGAAACTTCAAAGGGCGAACACTGGGAGACGGTGGAGATTCCGATTCTGAAAAAGAACGGTGAGACCCTTATGGCGTTGTGGAACTCGGCGAATATCTATGGCGAGGACGGCACAACGCTGATCGCCACTGTTGCCCAGGGACAGGACATCACCGAGCGGGGGCGGGCGGCGGAGCGCATCGAGCGGCTGAACGGCGTGCTCAGAGCCATCCGAAAGGTCAACCAGTTTCCCCCCGTTATAAATAACGGAATCTGTAGCCATAACGACGGGTCCTC
>JAUWMS010000082.1 GCA_030613045.1 Candidatus Latescibacterota bacterium
CAAGCTAGCAGGTTACGACGTGTATCGGTTTGGTGGGTATGAGTTTGCCAAATCTAAGGGGATCATTGAGACTATCGGTAGTTTCTTCAAGGCGATCTTCGAGTACTATTCAGTTGCGGTCTAACCAGCGATTGCCCCCGACCGCGTTGAGCGCGGGCAAATCGGCGACTCTACGCGCTTTCGGGTTATCCTGTGGCGGAGACTCTTTCCCACAGCTACCCGGCGGATGAAGCGCAAATCGTTATCCCCAGAAACGTTGAAGTTGTTAATTACTATGGAGATGTCAAAGCATCGTTCCTCATTTTTGAATGGGGGTATAAAAATGTCAAGATCACTGGTTGTTCCTACTACACAGGGAAATCCTGGGCAAACAGGTGGGCCTTTTCCTATCCGAATGAGTCAGGCTACCGCTCAGGCAATGGACTCTATTGCCGCGAAACAACAGGTAAGACTGGAAGCACTCGTCAGTGAGGTGCTCGAAGAGTATATCGCCAGCCAATCTTTTGCCAAAAGGCAAAGTGGGGCGGCATTCTTGCTGTCTCTTGCCGGTATGTTCAATTCCGGGATCGGCAATGTTTCTGAAAACGTGCAACCTATTGTGGCTGATTTTTTGTTGAAGAAGCAAAGGGTTGAAAAAATGTGCAACTTCATAATGGGAATTACGTAACGGAGGATGTGTTGATGACAGTTCGCCAGTTCACAGTCATCATAGAACCGGACGAGGACGCATTTCATGCCTACGCCCCGGCTCTGCCCGGTTGCCACACTTTTGGAGCCACCGTCGAGGAAGCACAAAGCAACATTGCAGAAGCTATCGCATTACATATTGAATGCATGGAAGATGAGGAACTTATCCCCATTGAACGTGAACCCCTATTTATCACTCGTCTATCCGTGCCGGTGGCAGCATGAGTACCAAACTCCCACGAGTTGATTGCCGTCAAGTAATTCGCGCCTTGAAGCGTACGGGCTTTGAGGAGCAAAGGCAACGGGGAAGCCATTTGCATCTGCATCGAGCGACCGATGAGAAGCGTGTTACCGTGCCTGTGCACAAAGGGCGTACAGTCCCGATTGGCACTCTGCGAGCCATTCTGCGTGACGCGGACATCAGCGTTGACGAGTTACACAGACTTCTGAAAAAATCCCGTTAAGCTCAGAGGATCAAAAATGGAAGAGATCAAGATAACATTCCTCTCCAAAGAAGATATTGAATCCGTCTTAACCCTGGACGACGTCCTGAGGGTGACGGAAGAAGTCTATGCCCGTTTTGGGAAAGGAGAGGTCACTTCGCCTCCGAAGGTGTCGCTCCCTTTGCAGGAACCAAGCCTTCCCGGAATGCACTGGATCAACAGCATGCCGGCCTTCCTGAAATACCAAAACATTGTGGGAATCAAGTGGGTGAATGTCACTTCGGAGAATCGCAAGCGGGGGCTTCCCGTAACGATGGGAACCATCATTCTGAACGCTGCGGCTACGGGAACGCCGATAGCCATACTCGATGGCACGTGGATCACCCACATGCGAACCGGAGCGTCCATAGCCATTGGGGCAAAATATTTTGCGCGCAAGGATTCTAAGGTGATCACGGTGGTAGGCTGCGGAGCGGAGGGACAAACGGGATTGGAAGCTACCTCCAGATTCTTTGATTTTGAGGAAGTGCATGCGGTGGATATCAATCCGGAAATCCAGGATGCGTTCGTTCGGGAAATGGCGAAAAAAACAGGCGTAAACATAGTGCCGCTTGATAACGTGAAAGATGCGGTTCGGGACTCGGATATCGTGTTCCTCGCCACTACGGCGGAAAAACCTCTGATGCTTTGCGAATGGGCCAAACCGGGCGATTTCATCACCACGGTTTCCTGTTTTTGCGATATTGATCACAAATTTGTGGAAACGTCCGATAAGCTTTTTTTGGATGATACAGCATGCGCCTTGGGCCGGATTCGGATGATGGCCGGTCTGGACATTCCGGTGGAGAAAGTTTATGGCGACATCACCGAGGTGGCTGCCGGGAAAAAAGCAAAAAGAGAAAGCGATGAGGAGATCATAACGTACTCCCCTGCCGGTATGGGCGCTGTGGACGTGGGAGTCGCTTTTGAGGCGTTCGAATCGGCGGAGAAAAAGAACCTTGGGGAAATGGTAAGCCTGGGAAAATTTGAAGCATGAAAAAACCGAAAGTGGCTATCTTAGGCGCGGGAAATGGAGGACAAGCTATCGCAGGATGGATGGCCTCACAAGGCTGTGATGTGGGCATTACCGACCTTTTTCCCGAATATCTTTCTCCGCTGCATACATTGGGAAAGGTGGAGTTATTTGGATCGGTCGTGGCGAAAGGGAATTGGACGGTATATGATAATCCGGCGGAATGTGTCGAGGGGGCTGATGTCATTATGATGGTAACTGCGGCTCCCGGGCACAAAGGGATTATCGAAAAAGTAGCTCCTGCGCTCAAAGACGGACAGATCGTTGTGGTGAGTCCGGGTTACTGGTCGCATCTGACGATTCCCGCTTATCTGAGGAGCATGGGGTGCGAACCTGAGCTTATCTATGTTGAAACGCAGTCCCTGATTTATGCCTGCCGGGCGGTGAAGCCGGGGAAGGTTTTTATCAGCTATGTCAAAGATGAACTTGGCATCGGGGTTCGACCGAAAGAGGAAGCTGTCCGGGTGCAGGAGATGATGAGGCCGTTTTACCCTCAACTCAAGGATCGGGGTAATATCTTCCAGGTTAGTCTGGATAATGTGAATTTCCCCCTCCATCCGTCCATTCTTCTTCTGAACGCCGGCTGGGCAGAGAACACCCAGGGCAACTGGATTTTCTACAAAGAAGGGCCCTCACCGGGTATCATACGGATAATCGAGGAGATAGATGCGGAGAGATTGGCTCTGGGAAAAGCCATCGGTCTGACGCTCACTCCGGTATATGAACTTTTGAAAAAATACTATACGGTTCCGGGAGAAAATGATCTTCTCTCTCTTTTGAAGCTGAATCCCGCCTATCGGGAAATAAAGGCTCCGCCCGTTATTGATTATCGTTATTTTACAGAAGATGTCCCCTATGGTTTGGTTCCGATGAGTGCCCTTTCCAAGGCGTTTGGTCTCTCAACACCGGTGATGGATTCTGTGATCCAATTGGTCTCCACGCTTCTGGGCAAAAATTTTCGGAAGACAGGGTACGGACTGGCGGAACTCGGGCTGGAAGGGATTTCAAAAAACGCGCTGTCCCACAGGTTGAAAGAAGGGAATGGGAAATGATCGGTTATATTTGCGATGAAGCACTGAAACAGGAGTTGAACAACAACAACCGGAATTACTGGGACGTGTATATCGGAGAGATAAATGAGCAGTTAGGGCTATGCGCCGCCCCACACGCTCTTCAGAAATTCGAGCATGAGGATGCGATAAAGGAGAGTACCGCTTTGTTCGTAGGTCATCAATCCGGGCAAAGACTTACCAGTACCATGAAAAAAAATCTGCATGAATGGGTAAAAAAGGGCGGGCTATTGATAGGATTTGGGATAGAAGGATTAGATGAGGTGTTTGGCATAGAAACCCTGCGCACTGTTGAACAAAGCCAGGATGATTTCAGCGTATCGGGCTATTTCGACCTCGGAAACCATCCGTTAAGCCAGGGGATTTATTCCGTTATCGCGCCTGCTCAAAAATTGCTGATTTTCTCGGACATCCGAGCGGTCGTGCCCGATTCGTCCGAGCAGATCGCCGGACTCTACCTCAAAGAGGAAGGCCGGGAAGAGGGAGCGGCCATCACCATAAACCAGGTTGGGAAAGGGTTGGCGGTGTATTTCTCCTTCGACGTGGCGAAAACGTTCTGGGTGCTCCATCACGGCAAACCCGTATATGAGGGATCCGAAGGTCCGGGCAACCGATGGTGGATAAGAAGCCCTCAAAAAACGGTGATCGGAGATCACAGCGATAAAGTGGGATATGCCGATGAACTTTTGTTTCTGCTTCAGAATATCATCGCGTTAACGAAAACCCCGTTCATTTACCAGCTTCCGCCAAAGGGGGATACCATTCCGGCGGCGCTTTTCCACTGGGCGGGCGACGACGAAGGAGACGGAAAAGGCATCCAACTCAGAGCATCCAACTGGATGAAGGGAAAGGGCCTGCCGTATCACATCAATGTGATGGAAGTGGCGGGAGAGGAAATACCGCTCACCAAAGAAGATGCGGCCGCGATCCTCAAGAACGGCCACGAACTCTCCTGCCATTACAACTTCACCATCTACGATGGCAAACAGAAGGAATCGGATAAAGATAATCCCTTGATGGCCAGCGAACCTGAGGTGGAAAGACAGGCCGAGCGTTTCAAGAATAAATTCGGTCTGAAGCCTCTGGCCGGAGCGAACCATTGCTGTATCTGGTACGGAGGATCTGAACCGGCAAAATGGATGAAGAAAGTCGGCGGCATAGCCAACAACCATTATTGCTCGCCTGGACACACTTTTAATGGCAGCAGTTTAAATTTTGGTTTTGGGACCTCCTATCCCTATTATTTTTACGACGATGCAAAAAACGGGAATAAGCGGATCGGTTTTATGGAGATCCCCATCACCGGATACGAATTGGGACATAGGGCGTCCAGTCTTGGGGATAAGATGGAGGTAGATTTATCGGAAGTGGCTATGGCGGTGGATGTGGCGGCGACCTATCATCTGATCTTCAATATGTTTTACCATCCTGTTTATATTCACGAGGAGTCCGGTGCGAGGAAGGCCATAGAGGAATTTCTGGATACCATCGCCGAAAAGGGAATCCCCGTGGTCCACATGGGAACCAATGCCGTTGCCGAGTGGTGGAATAAGCGGCGGGAATCCAGGGTGTCCAATGTGACTTGCGACAGGCACACTTGGTCTTTTGACGCCTCGTGTTCTTACAAAGAAGGCATGATCATTAAAATTCCGGTGGACGAAAAAGCAATGAATCTGAGGATAGACGATCAGGAGCGTGCCTTTGAAACAAAAGAGGAATTCGGTTATACATGGCTGTATTTTATTTGCCCCTGGGGCGATCATAAAGTACACCTGAAAGCCGAAGGGAGCATGGAATGGAAAAAGTAAGACTGGCTATAGCTGGCATGGGGCATCGTGGGCTTGCTCTCACCAAAGGACATCAGAAGCTGAAAACGTGCAAGGTGGTGGCCATCTGTGATCAGATCAAACCCCTCGTGGAGAAGGCGCATCGGGAACTTGGGGATCCGGATATCGCGCAGTACACCGACTTCAGCGAGATGTTGGAGCGGAGCGATATTGACGCAGTGGCGGTCTATACGTTTCCGACCACTCAGATAGATTTGGTCTGTGAGGCGCTCGAAGCCGGAAAACACGCGTGCTGCGAAGTGCCGCTGACCGATTCGATCGAGGACTGCTGGAAGCTGATTCGGACGGTGGAGAAAACAGGTCTGAAGTTTCAACTTCAGGAGCAGACGCGCTATTGGCCCTTCATTCTGGCCTGGAAGAAAATAGTCAAAGAAGGCACATTGGGCAAGATCGTCTTTGCCGAAGGACAATATATCGGATTTTACGATTTTGTGTATAATTTCTGGAATCCCAGTACCGGCGAGTTTCCCGGGTTCGAATATGTTCGGAAGCATCCCGAAAAGGTGGAAAAAACCTGGCGCGAGGATTTACAGCACCCCATCTACTATCTCCCGCACGAACTCAGTCCGTTGCTGCACATTCTTGATGACCGGGTGGTAAAAGTATCCGCCATGGGAACCCGAAAAACGAGTTACGCCGTTCCGGAGATCGGGAGATCGGACATCGAAGTGGCCCTGATGCACACGGAAAAGGATACGGTGATGCGGCTGGCTGCCGGGTTCAATATCCCGCGCGGGGTTCCGCATCACTGGTACCATCTGTTGGGAACCGAGGGAACGGTGGAAACGAAGCGGTCGGATCCGGATGAGGACATGATGTGGCTTTCGGATTCCTATATGGAGGCTCCGGCTAAGGTGAACTGGGGCTGGAAGCATAGTCCGATCCCAAAGGAGGCGTTGGAAAGCGGCCACAGCGGAGCGGACTATTATCCGATGGCAGAGTTCGTCAAAAGTATTGCTGAAGATACCACGCCTCCGCTCGATGTGTACAAAGCCGTGGAGACGGCGGCTCCGGCCATTTTAGCAGCGCAGTCAATAGATGAAGGCAACACCTGTCTCGAAGTGCCTGATTTTCGACCCGGGAAAAATCGCGCCAAAGGTCAGGAACCCCCAAGATAGCAACGCTCCTTTGAGATTTTGTGGATAGAAAACACAGGAGATCCCCATGCAGAGTAGAACGACGTTCAGGAAGCCGAATTACGACACCTTGAGACAGGAAACCGGTTTTCGATGGTTCGTGGGTTCGTCGTATTTGGCGTTGCTTGAGATTACCGGCATTCCGATCAAGGAGTTCAACCTCAAGCCCACCGCATGCATCGAGGCGTATCGAAAAGGGCGTCCGCTTATTCGGAAACTGTGCGGCGAGGATGTGGGATTGCCCGCAGTGAGCACCCCCCCGATCAGTTACGGTCATCCCAACGGACTCGGGTCCGAACTGACGTTTCCCGAAGGCGGGGAAGTCGCGCAGGAGCACATCTACGCCTCGCTTCAGGAAGGCATCCGGGCTTTGAAGGAACCCGTGGATTTCGCCCGTGCGGGAATGGCGCCGTTCTATCTCGATTTCCGCCGGGAGCTTCAGAAAGCCTTTCCCGACGAGCCGGTGGGATTCGGGTACGGGCTGGAAGGACCGATCACAACGGCTTATGAGTTGCGCGGCGAAGGTTTTTTCTTCGACTTAATGGACGAGCCTACGCTGATCAGGGAGTTCTTGGAGATGCTCACCGACAGCATCCTGGACTTTCACAAGTTCCGCAGCAAGGTGCTCGATTGGCCTCTGATCAACCCGGATCAAGGAGGGATGTGCGATGATATTTCCAGTATGGTTCCTCCGAACATGTTTTCAGAATATGTGCTGCCATACTGGGAACAGTATTATCGCGGCATGACCAGCGGAGTACGTCGTGATCACGTGGAGGATCTCAGGCCCGATCAAGTGAAATATCTGGAGGATATTGGCCTGTCCAGCTACGATCCCTCCATCTCCCCCAAGATCAATCCGGAGATCATCGCCGAAAGGTGCCGCGTTCCCTTCGGATGGCGATTGGGGAGTTTTCACTATCACTATATGACCTGTGCGGACATTCGGGATTTTGTGTTCAAAGCCGTCGGGGATGGTGCAAGTTCCGTTTTCACGTACGTCAGCAGCACGATGACGAATGCCGGGACGATTGAGAAAGTCCACGCCTTCATCCAAGCCGCCAAAGAGAGTGAACGGATGCTCGATGAGGGCATGAGCCGCGAGGAAATCGGCGGATGCGTATCCCCCGAAGGCAAAATAAAATTCTGGGATCACTGGCCGGAATAGAGCGATGAAGTCAAGTATGCCTGGAAAACACATTTCGGAGGTTGAAGGTTCCAATAAGTTCCCGGACAAAATCATTTCCACAATTAGGAAACCAGGAAGTCAGGAGAAAATCCCTCCCCCGAAATGGACTACAGCCCTCTCCTGGATTCCTTATAGAAAACACATGAAATTTTATGAATTTAATTTTGTCTACCTACTTATCTCCGTGCAAGGGTTCTGGTTATACGTAAAGAGAGAGGAGTATTTCCTGTCTCACGATCAATATCCATGGTTCAAAGAGGCAAGGCTCAGTGAGATATTTGATGTGCAGTCATTGCATCAATCTCATCTGTATTGGCAAAAACTGGACGTTGATCTTGAAATGAACTCCCTGGACCAACCGGATCGGTATCCATTAATTTATCGCTAAGTAGGTGGATAGAATTAAACTACACTCTACCCGCAGAGACGCAAAGAACGCAGAGAAAACCCACAGGAAAGGGGTTGAAGTGCTTTGAGTTCTTTCGTGTATTTCGTGGTGGGCATAAGAAAATAATTTTGTTCGGATACTTGAATTGTGTATTTCTTGAAGACACTTAGCCGCCGCACAGGTGAGCGCATCCATCGGGAACTATCGTAATGCATCTCAAAAGAGCGCACCTCCACCCGGAAGCTTTTCCGACGCTGGAGCATTATCCTTTCAACCTAACTATTTTTCGCCAGACCAAAAGCTTCGAATTTCCGGCGCCGGTGACCTTTTTCGTGGGAGAAAACGGCACGGGAAAGTCCACCTTACTGAAGGCGTTGGGTCAAAAATGCGGCATTCAGATATGGGGAGAGGTCGAGCGAAGCCGTTTCGA
>JAUWMS010000039.1 GCA_030613045.1 Candidatus Latescibacterota bacterium
GCGCTCGAAATCATCACGTACATCGCCAGATCCATCATTCGCCCCGGATCGAGACCCAACTTTCGTCCGCGCCATATAGATAGATAGACCCCAACCAAAAAAGACAGCGACAACATAAACCCGTATGCGTGAATGGCCAAAGGCCCGATCCGAACCAAAACAGGGTGCATATCTCCCCCTTTTTAATGAGCAATGAGGAATACCCTTCACTCCCTTCGCTGTGGAGACGGGCGGGTGGGGTATTGTTCATTGCTCATTCTTCATTGTTCATTGCCTTTGACGCCTCGATCATCAGAATGAGGTCCTCGAGATGCCCCAGATCCACCGGCTTCGAAATGTAATCGTACGCGCCTTTCTCAAGCGACTCTTTGGCGATTTCCAGCGTGGCATACCCCGAGATCATAACCACCGTCGTCCGCGGACGTATCGCCTTGATCCGGCTCAGAACCTCCAACCCATCCATCTCAGGCATTCGTATGTCCAACAAGACCAACTCCGGCGATTCCTCCCGCAGGATCCGAAGCGCCTCGGCGCCTTCCTCCGCCATCAACACCCGATAGCCCCGATGCTCCAGGAAATCCCCGAACAACTTCCGCACCTCCGCCTCATCATCTACCACCAAAATTTTGCTCTTCGCCACAATGTCCTCCTGCCTTACAATGAACAATGCCCCACCCTTCCGCCCCATTTTTTTTGGGGGGGGATATTGCTCATCGCTCGCTGTTCATTGCTCACTATCAGGGTGATCGTTTCTCCACCAGGATTTTTGTTCGCGCCCCATACGCCGTCCGATATCCCTTTTGTTTGGCGATTCGAACCACTTCTTCGACTTGGGCCAGCGTCCGGCAATTGCCGATGCGCACTTTGTAATACGGCGTCTCAAAGGGCACATAGACCGGCAGGTCGAAACCCTCTATCGCCTCCTCCTTCACCTGTTGCGCGGCTTCAAAATTTTCCGTTGCAAAGATCTGCACCCGCCATCCCGAAACCTCTTCCATCTCGACGGTTCTGACCTCCGTGCTGTCCGAAGGAACCGCCGCTTCCGCTCTTTCGTCCGGATTCTCCTTCTCTTTCTCCGATACCTCTTCCGGCTTTCGGTTCCGGGACGACTCCGATCCGATAATATCCGCCAAGGAGATATCGTCATCGTCGAGAGACATCGGATCGAAATGCTCGTATTGCTCCTCCGCACCGGCCTTCTGATGGTGCAACTGTTGCCCCCCGCACGAAACCAGGAAGACCGCCGTCGCTCCTATCGTCCATCTCATTGCTTTCCGAAGCATGATCTACCCTCCTCGGACAATGAACCATATCTGCGCCCCCACCCGTCCATGGGGGAAGGGGGAGATTGCTCGTTGTTCATTGCTCATTCCCCATGGCCTCCCGGCACCACGTACCGAACCAACTCCGCGGAAAGATGTCCTACGAGCACTTTGCTTTTCATCAGTACCGGCATCTTCCGGTCGTCGTCCGTCATCCACACCTTCAGCTTTCCTTTGTGTTTGAACAAACCCGCCGTCTCCTGAACCGGCTCCACCACAAGACAATCGAACGTTCCCGCCTCCACCTTCACGCGCTCCCTTCGATGCACCCGGATCTCCAGGGGAAAACTCCCTCTTCGCGTATGATTGTCCCCCACAAAACGATCTCCCGGCTGAAGCGTCTTTGTGCGGACGAAGTAGAACAGAGAGATTACATCCTGAACAAAAGGCGGCACCGTCGTTGTATCCCCCTGGCTCGTGATCGCCACGTGCCGCTCCTGATCGTACGCGATCCACCGGTCCGCCTTGTATTTCCCCTCCCGGATATGCTTCTCAAAACGCCGGGGGAAAATGCCCTCCACGTCAATGAAAGACTCTAATTGATCCCGGACCCGAAAGAACCGGGAGAAAAAACCGGATGATTTGGCCTCTGAAACCACGTGATAACACGGTTTGCCATCCACCGTCCGAATCCTTTGGACCTCCAGCGTGGCCGTTCCCGCCCGGATCGGCCCATAGCTTACGTCGAAGAATAGCCACTCTCCCACGCCAAACGCCTCGTTTCGAAGGATTCGTGTCTCCTCCGCCAGTCCCTGCGCTGGTAACCCGCTGCCCGCAAGAAGCGCCACAATTCCCATCAAAATTACTCTTCTCATTCCGTCTCCCGCAACAGGTCCGCATAGTTGGCCGCTGTTTGACGCACCGTCTCCCGGATATCGAACTGTTGAACGATTTTTTTTCCGGCGCGTCCGAATCGCTCCCGGCGCGCCCGATTTTTCAATAAATGACAGATCGCATGGGCCAGGGCTTCGGGTTTTTTGGGCGGCACCAACAACCCGTTCTCCCCATCGCGTACCGCCTCCGGAATGCCTCCCACCTTGGTACCCACGATCGGGAGTCCCATCAGCATTGCATCCAACAGCGAAGTCCCCAGTCCCTCCAGATAGGACGAAAGCACGAACACGTGCAATAGTCCGAGAATAGCCCCGATGTCCTTCCGAAATCCCGTGAAGAGCACCTCCCGCTCCAACCCAAGCCGCGCCCTGCGCTCCAAGAGCGTTTCCTTGAGCGGGCCTTCCCCCGCGATCAAAAATCGCGCCTTCGGAAACGCATCCACGACGCGACGCGCGGCCTCCAACAGGCATGCCTGATCTTTATGCGGAGCCAGCGCCGCCACATTCCCGACCACGAGCGCATCCCGAGCAAGCCCGAACTCCTCATACAGATATCCGGAATCCCCCAAGTCGTCGAATTTTCTCAGATCAATGCCGCTTCGCACGACCGCCGTCCTGGATTCGGGAACACCGCCTTCGATCAAAACCCGCCGGACGCCCTCCGACACCGCGAGGAATCGTCCCACGCTCCGTCCGTATTTGATCCGCCCCAACCCCCACCGCGAAATCGGAAAATCCACCCGCCTCGAAACTACCACCTTCGCCCTGCGGCCACTGAGCATCCAGGCCCACAACCCCAGCGTATGCGCGTGCGATGTATGCGTATGCAGAATATGCGGATCGAACGCCCGCATCACATCCGCCAGTCTCATCGCTCCCACCCAATCCCACTCTCCCCGCAACCGCACCGCGCGGGCTCCAATTCCGGCCTTCTCAACCCGCGCCATCAAAGGGCTCTCCGGCTGCCCCACGACCAGCACCTCATGCCCACGCCGGGTCAGTCCCTCCGCCAATCCCAGCACCTGCGCCTCTCCGCCGCGCCAACTTTTAGCTGTGTCCACGTGCAGAATGCGAACGGCGTTATCCTCCGTGACTTCCGGTGAGTGGTGATCGGTGATTGGTGATTGGGAACCCCTTCGTCTCTCAGCGTTTATCAGGCTCAGGATCCGTTTTTTCGGGACTCTCCTCTCGACATAATTCCCAAAGCCTCACATACTTCAAAAAAACAGAGACTGCCCCAAGCAATGACACCACAAGCCCTACACCGCCGTCCAGAAAGCCCCGCTTCAGCACAAACATTTTCCCAAATCGTGCCGGCGGACGCACCAGCAAATCCCACCAGCGAAATTTCCGCCCATTACGCACCATCTCCCGGGCGGCTATCGAGGCATAGCGTCCCATCGTCTCCCAATGATCCGACACATCTTTGTACGGGTAATGGTACAAATCGCCGCTTAACATTCCGGTGCGTCCCTCCAGGATCACCCGATCATGCGGATTTACGCCCCCCCAACGCCCTTGCTCTCTCCGAAACAGCCGCAATTTATACTCCGGGTACCACCCGCAATGATTGATCCACCGGCCGAGGTAAAACACCTTCCGGGGCACCAAATAGCCCTCGCAATCCCCCCGTCCGACCGCCTCTAGAATGCTTTGCCGAAGTTCCTCCGATACGACCTCGTCCGCATCGAGCGCAAACACCCACTCGCACCGCGCGTACCCGAGCGCCACGTTCTTCTGCCGGATATGCCCCGGCCACGCATGCCCAAACACCCGATCCGTGTACCGTCGCGCGATCCCGACGGTCCCGTCTTTACTGAACGAATCCACCACCACGATTTCGTTCGCCCAATGCAGACTCCTCAGACAGCGCTCGATGTTCGCTTCCTCGTTGTACGTGATGATGCACGCGGACACTCCAGGGAAGGAGGATGTGACCGGGGATGTATTCGACAAAAAACGATCCCTCCAGATTCTTCAAACGTGAATGGTGATTGGTGAGCGGCGCACGAAGCACAATGCAGGAATTACGTTTTACGTTTCACGAAGCACGCTTCTCCTCCCATAACGCACACAATCTCGGCAAAATCCGCTCGATCTCCCCCTTGATCTCCCGATAGCATCGCCGATAGGTCTCCTTCGAACCTCCGACCGGATCCGCGATCGTCCGTTCTTCGGGAGGCTCCCCAGACACACCGAACTCCTTGAGCGCAAACAATCCGAAGCGAGGCGCACGGGTCTGGGCCAGCATCTCCTTGTACGCGGGCGAGAGCGTCAATACCAGATCCGCCGACTTCAATGCCCCATTGTCCGCGGCGCGTGTCCGATGCCGGCGCAAATTTATCCCATCCTCCCCAGCCACCTCAATCGCCGTGGAAGAAGCCTCGCCGCCTGCGAAAGCGTCCACGCCCGCGGAAAACACCCGAAACTTTGACTTCAATCCCCGGGGAAGCAATTTTCTCAAGATCCCCTGTGCCATCGGCGAACGACACGTATTCCCTCCGCATACAAAGACGATAGAAAATTGCTCATCAGCACGAGCCATTCATCCTCCCAATCCCACGTATACCTTCGGCTTCTTCTCCCCAGAGAGCCGACTTCCAACCATGACGGAAATCCATATCGGCCCCTCCTCGTAAAGGGTCACATCCATCCCAAGCCCCAACCCCAAACCGACCTTATATCGTTCCAGAGACTCTAAATCCGCCGCTTGCCCCGCGTTGCCCATATCCACCCTCCCCAACACGCTCAGACGAGAACACATCACGGGTCTCTCCCCCATTTTCCTCTTAAACACCCGAAGCTCCAAATCGTTCCGGACCAAAGCGCGCTTATTCCCCCAGATCTCATCGTTGTCATATCCGATCAGGGTGGATCGGCCCCCGATATAATATCGGGGCGAAGGCGCATCCGTGATGTTTCCCTCCATCCGCGCATCGAACGTATGCTTGAATCCCCATTCCGTCTTATACGTTCCCATGAGCCCAATGGACAACAAGGTATATTTGAAATCTCCTCCGAACCGTTCAAGCGCCTTCTCCAACGCTACGTGTCCATACCATGCATCCCGATGCGATCCTCTCAACCCGATCCGAATCGTACGATCGAGAAACGACACCATATCCATCAAAGGGTCCTCAGGCGGCGACTTCTGCCGCTCATTCTTGAACGAAGTCCTCAAAGATAGATGCCAGGCGAGCTCTTTCTCCACGTGCACCACCATCCCCTGTTTGCGATGCCACTCACGGGTCTTCGCATTCAACGGACGAAAAAGCAAATCATCCCTGAAAAAAATCCCAGGCTTCAGCGGCACCTTCGGAAAAACGTGCCCGATCCCGAAACCCATATCCCCGGTCAGAAAGTTGTAATCCGCGTCTGCGTATATCGTAACATATTTAAATGCTTTTTTCAGCCGTCCATGGAATTCCCCATTCGGAAGATAGAAGCGATACGAGCTTCCCGTTCGCACCGTCACTGTCTGCACCCGAATGTTGATCGGAAGCTGAACTTCCTGAGCCCTCCCTTCGGAAAAAGGGATTCCCAACATCAGTCCCGAAAGAACGGCAATCCATTTTTTATGTAAAGCCATAGTTCGCCAAACCCTCGATGCTTCGTTTAAGGGGCGCCGGCAAAAGATAGAAAAACAAGAAATCCGGGAGCAAAAAGGCCGGCAATCACCAGAGCCACTTGCAAAACTATCATCAGATGAGATGGCGCCCGGCACTTCGTGCCTCGCAAAGAAAATAATGAAGTTGTTTTGTCGTTGCGAGCGGAGTGGCGTCCCCTCGTTCTTCGAGGCTTTTGCAAGTGGCTGAACATACAAATATAAAGCCAAACCGTCTTTCCGTCAAGTACAAAAACATCCACATGGATCCCAAACGCAATCGGCGGAAAAAAAGGCGAAAAAAAAACAAAAATTGCCCCATTTTTTTGTTGACTTTTCTGTGTAAATAGTTAAATTGGATAGCGATGCCATTTTTTTCCCTCTCATGCTATCCATTCCCTTTCTCCACATTTCGACCCAATTCCCGCGCCTTGCCGAAATCAAGACGCTTCATAAAGAAAGGAGGAGCTATGAGGAACATAGGGTTCCTGATGGTCGTCCTGCTCGTGGGGCTTTTCGCGTGCGCCAAAACCGGGGAGGAAACCCTCCAATATGCCCAGCAGATCTCCAAGCTCCAGCATTACAACGAAACACTGGAGCAGTATCTGAAATCGCTGGAGACCGATCCCGAGGGCAAAGGAGAGGTAACCCGGGTCGCCCAACTTCTGGAGAACTACAAGGCGGATTTGGCCAAGATTCCCAAGCCCGCGGACTCCAAACTGAGGGCCATACACGGTCGCTACGAGCGAGATATTGCGACCTCGCAGAGACGCTTGCTTCCCCCGGACGACCTGGCCTTTGTTATCCAGGCCCACCGGGCCATAGCGGGGCTCAAGGAGGACATAAAGGACAGCATCTATCCCGTAATCCGGGAACTCTTAGATGAGCATAACTTGGGAGATCGCGTATCGTTGAAGTGGCCGTCCGAAAAATAGAGTCCCCTCTTTTTCCCTCTTGGAAAAGGCGACGCATGTGAGGATGCGTCGCCTTTTTTTCGGATAAGACAGCCACTTGCAAAAGCCCGAAATAACGAGGAGACGCAACTCCGCTTGCAACGACAAAACAACTTTATTGTGAAGATCGGGGTTAATACCCCGCGGCTTGCGGCGTTATCAGTTTGGCGAAAGGCCGTCCCGAAGGGAAAACTCCCGTAATACCCCGTCCGCTTGCGGCGGGGATAGGGAGTTTTAGGGCTTCGCAAATTTTATTATTGTCATTGCGACGCACGAAGTGCCGGGCGCCATCTCATCTGAGGAACGTTTTGCAAGTGGCTCCAGAGAATAGGAACAGGCCGTTTCGCCCTGCATTTTTTTCTGCCATTGCGAGCGACCGAAGGAAGCAAACCCATTTTTACGGAGACCAAGTTACAATTTTTACAAATGAACCTCTTGCAGAAGTCCGAAAAACGAGAGGACGCCACTTCGTTCAGCATGACAAAATGGATTTGTTCTTGTAGGGAAAATTGAAAATTTTCCCCCTCATAAGCCGAAGCAATCTTATCGGACAACCCTTTTGTAAGACCTTGGTAGAACAGACATTTCTGTCTGTTGCCTCTTTATGGTCATCCAGGTCAGACATGGTCAGACAAGAACGGCTAGACTTACGGTTACGGTTCTTAACCTCTGCACAATGATTGCTACTTTATGAGTTTTGCAAGAGGCTCTTGAGGAAAAAATATCGGATGAGCCGGGAGAAGCGGCGCATTGGAGGATGCGTCGCTTTTTTTCGGCAAAAAACAGAAGGATTTGGCGCTTCCGATCAAAAAATCCTTGACACACAGGGGAAATATAGAGATATTTAGACACTTCTTGATCTCGCTCAAGACCCGTTTCCGGACACCTAAAGGTAAGGGAGACCCCGGATGAAAAGCGCCTCGCACATCGGAATGATCTTTTTTCTGACCTTAGGAATACTCCTATCGGCAGGATGCAACGTATTGGCCAAAGAAACCGAGTCCGTCCCGATCCAGCGCGCCGAGGTGGATTCCCTTCAGGAGGCGATGAAGCATTATAGTTGGGGCAAGGGGCACGAGCGGAATAGAGTGTACCAAGATGCCATCGAACAATATCGAAAAGCCATCTTCTACCATCCGAACAATCCCAAGATGCACTATGCCCTGGGAAATGTGTATTATAAAATGAATCGCACCGAAGAAGCCAAAGCATCCTATCTGATGGCAGCGAGTGCCGACTCGACGTATTTGAACGCGCATTATATGTTGGCCAAGCTCTATCACGCGGAAGCCGACTACGACGCGGCTATCTCCGAGTATGAAAAAACCGTAGCCCTTAAACCGGACTACGTACAAGTCCGCCGGAGCTTAGCGGAACTCTTCCGTTACCGAGGACGGGAAGACGATGCGCTCCAGGCCTATATGGAACTTTCAAACTACGTAAAAGATGACCCGGAACTCTTTCTCAACATAGGGCGACTTCTGGAGAAAATGCAGAAAGCCGAGCAAAAGGCCGAGCAAAAGGCCAACCAAAAAGCGCAGAAAGCCATCGAAGTCTATCAGCACGCATGGGCGCTGAGGCCGGATGACATGGCCACCATGGAAACCATAGCCCGGCTTCAGTTCCAAACAGAGGACTATGAGGAAGCCCTCAAGTCATACTGGTTTTTGGCCGATCAGGATAGCACAAACTATGCCTTCCTGGTCAGAATCGTCGAATTGGCGGAAAAAACGGAATGCACCGACGACCTCATCCGGGGGTTGAAACGACTGTTCCTTCTGAGACCCAAGGATGCAACGCCGGTGATGAAATTGGCCCAGCTGCACTTCGACGCGGGGAGATTCGATCAGGCCAAGAAGTGGATAGATCGCGGATTGGTTCTGACGCCGAAAAACGGACGACTCCGAACCTTGAACGGAGACTACTACCTCAAAGTAGGCGATCGGCGTACGCTGGCCCTCAAAGAGTTTGAATTGGCGCGCGCTGATCCGGTATGGAAAACCTACGCCGAACAGCGTATCAGTTCAATTCAATACGAGTTCTCGGAAGAAAAGCGGCAGCAGGAAGAAGCCGAGAAGAAAGCTTTTTTCGATCGAGGAAAAAAAGTAGAATAATTCGTAAAACGTAAAACGTGAAGCGTGAGAAATTTTCGCGTAACGCGCAATACGCGGCACCCATCTGCTTCCATTCTTATTCACCCCCAAACCGGAGGACCTTTTATGGTCGAATTATTCAACAAGGGCGGCCCCTTTATGTGGCCCCTCTTGGCCGCACTGATAATCGGTATCGCTTTTATCCTTGAGCGCCTATGGACACTGACACGGGCTTCGATTAATGCCAAGAACTTTTTTGCGCAGGTGGAGGAAGCTTTGCGTAGCGGCGGGGTCGAAGCAGCCGCGGAAATTTGTTCCAATACCCGCGGCCCGGTGGCCTCAGTCCTGCATGCAGGATTGTTGCGAGCCCAAAGAGGATTGGCGCACGTGGAAAAAGCTATCGAGACCTCGGGCTCCATCGAGATGGCCTTCCTGGAGCGCGGGATGGTGTGGTTGGCCACCATAGCCAACATCGCGCCGCTATTGGGTTTTTTGGGCACGGTGAGCGGTATGATCAAAGCGTTCGAGGCCATCGCACTGGCCGGGGACGTGGAACCCAGCCTGGTGGCCAGCGGCATCTCAGAGGCTCTGATCACCACGGCGGCCGGATTGGCCATCGCCATCCCGATCCAGGCTTTCCACAATTACTTCGTGTCCCGGATAGACAAGATCGTCATTGACATGGAGGAAAGCTCCGCGGCGTTCGTGGACACCCTCGTGGAAATGGGCTACGGGGAAGAGAAAGGCGCGGCGTAGGGCTCCCCTTGGTGAATGGTGAGTGGTGAAGGGTGAGTGGTGAGTGGATTGACGTAGCTCAGAGCTTGATTTAAATTTTGAGCAAGATCGAAGGGACTGGCAAATGCCCCTTTGGGAGAGCTCATTCATGTCTTTCTCTGCGGGCCTAGTAAAAAGACTTTGGAGAAACGAAATATGCTCATAGGAAAACGGCGAAAACGCCCCGATGTGGAAATTCCGACCAGTTCGATGGCCGATATTGCCTTTTTGCTCCTCATTTTTTTTCTCGTCACAACCACGATGAACATGGACAAAGGCATCGGCATGGTGCTTCCGCCCTCCGGCTCGGGCAAGGAGGTCCCCAAAAAGAACATCTGCCACGTCTGGATCAACGCCGCCGGGGAAATCGCCCTGGAGGGAAACATCGTTCCTCTCTCGGTCATTCGGGGAGACATCGAACGCCGGGTCGCGGAAAATCCAAACCTGATCGTTTCCCTTACATCCGACCGGGAAACGGCCTACGAAGTGTTCATAGACGTATTGGACGAGCTCAAGCTGTCCGGATCCGAACGCATTTCCATCGCATCCCCCGAAGAATAGACCAAGGAGAAAATGCACCACGGAGACGTGGAGTCACGGAGAACTTCAACGCCCTTTTCTGGGTTTCTCCGTGTCTCCGTGGTGAGAACTTTCCCCCGGAGAACCTTCTATGCGATTTGAACGAAAGTCCAGGGTGGGACAATCCATCCCCACCAGTTCCATGGCGGATATTGCGTTTCTTCTGTTGGTCTTTTTTATGGTTTCCACCGTTTTCGTGCGATACAGGGGCCTCTCCGTGATGCTGCCCGATGCGGAAAAAACCCAGAAGATCGAGACCAAGCGAAACATCACCCACATTTGGGCATCGCCGGCCGCAGAGGTGATGATTGACGATATGCTGGTGAAAGATATGCCGACGTTGATGCGGGTCGTGGCGAATAAAATGCAGGAAAATCCCCGGATCATCGTCTCCATCAAAGCGGACAGGTATGCCCCGTA
>JAUWMS010000136.1 GCA_030613045.1 Candidatus Latescibacterota bacterium
CGCCAATAATCTCCGGCCGGTGTGGTGTCCGATCCGTCCGCATTGGTGTCGCCGCCAACGGTGTCGTCGGTGTACGCGGTAAAAACGATCTCATTGGATGCCGCGCCCACCGCATTCAGCGTCCCATATACCCAGAGGTAGGTATTGTCCAGAAACTTGATGCTTGTTCCCGCCGCGATGGTCAGCGTAGCTCCGGCCGCAATCGTGGTGTTCTCGATCACATACGGTACGCCCGGATTGTCCCATTGAACCTCCGCATCCTCCGGGATCGTATGCCCGTTCACATAGATGGCGTCGTGCCCGTTATCGCTGAAGGTATTCCCCGAAAGCCCCGGCGTGGCCTGATCCCATCGCTGTATGGGCCAATGGGCGTTGTCGGAGAAGGTGCAGTTCGAGACGGTGGGTTGCGCATTGTTATACAGGCGCATGCCGTCTCGATCGCTGTGGGAGATCGTCGTATTGGAGATCGTGGGAGAAGCCTCTCCGCTGCATCGGACATTGCAATCCTCGGAATAGCCCCCATACTCGGCCACACACCAATCCAGCGTCCCGCCGCTCCCATCGTGGAACTGGATGCACCGCCACCAGTCCGGGGCCAAATCTCCGTTGGAGGGGAAGGTGATTTTGCCGGTGGACGTTCCGTCCGCATTGAGGGTCCCATATACCCAGATCCCCAGATTGTCGTTGAATTGGACCTGCACGCCCGGCTCGATAGTCAAAGTCTGCTCCGCCGGGATGGTGACGTTTCCGGTCACGATGTACGGGCTGTTCGCCAGCGTCCACGTTCCGGCCTGATCGCCGCTCACGTCGGCTGCAAAGACGGATGTAGCCACCAGAACACTCAGCGCCGCCGCAATCCCCGCAATCCTCATGGCGGAGACCAATCCGCCCAACCTGTGCTCAAACCGTTCTGCTTTCATCGCGCGCTCCTTTCGTGGTGAATCTATCTTTGAAACGATGGACGGGTCCCTCGTCCTCTTTTTTGCCGAAGTCCCAACCTGATTCGGAAGATCTCCTTTGGTCACCCCCCCTCCTTTTGCCGACTTTGTATCGAATGTTACTACTAACTTATACTTTTACGATCAAAAAAGCAAGGGTTTTTTTTGTGAATGAGGGTTGTTCACACAAAAGGGCGATCACAAGGATCGCCCCTACGCAAACAGTAAAATTTTCCGCATAAAGGAAGCGGCTCTTCACGTGCAGATTGCATCAGCGCCTCACCCGATCCATGATCTGCGCCACTTCGTCCGGATCCACCTCGTTTCCCTCCCCGGGAAATTTGTACGGAAGCAGCCACCACGTTTCGGTGAAAGAGACGGATTTGCCGGGAAGGATGTGCTCCATAGGGCCGATGGGTTCCAGTTCGCAGAATTGGTTTTCGTAATAGAAGATCGAAATGGTAAGCCCCGCCATTTCGTTGTACACCCGGTTCGGATAAGTGGGAAAGCGCTTTACAAACATCAGATCGTTCTTCATCAGATAGGCAAACCATCCCGCGTACGAATCCATCCCCAATTTTGGGAAGCTCGGCGTTCCGATAATCTCCAGAAACCCCTCGCGAACCCGGATATTCGGATCGTTCGGACGATAGTTCATGACCGGCCCCGGGCCGTACATAATGTACTTATTGGGAAAGCGGCTGTGCGCCGTCAGGGGAACAACGCAGATGCCTCCGCCCTGAGCCAGCGTTCGGCCCCAGTGGCACCAGTGTTTGGTTTCATCGGAATGATTTCGGATGATCTGGGTGCAGGTGAGGCGCGACGAAAAGTCGTCGAGTTGGAATTCCCGGATAAGCTGAACACCGGTGGCCGCGTCCTCAACGCTGATCAGTCGCGCGGCTCCGGGCCCGATCGCCTCCGCCGTCCACGAACCTAGCCACAGATCCGGATGCTTGGGGATCACCGTCTCGGGCCCGATGTCCAATCGGCCGCCGTACGGACCAATCCCGGGTTTTTCGGGGTCGTATTTCCAACCGTTCTGGCTGGGATCGAGATGGATGACATTCTCGCCTTTCCATGAATATTCCAGCACACGCCCACCTCCGTGAGCGCCGAGGATCACCCGGGTATGTTCGTTCTCCAGCTTGATGCAATCCGCATATCCGCAGTACGCCACAACGTCCGTGCTCGCCATGTTTTCCTCCGTTTCCACACGATTCGATCCGTTCAGCAGCAGCGCCATTGCGAACCCCAGCTTCAGAAAGATGCCGTATTCTTTCATATTCGTCCCTTCTCAGAATTCCACTTCGTTTCCACGCTTCCGCAAACTTAGGGGGGCGCCAGCACGGTACAGGCTGCCGCACCCCTAAAGTTCCTCTGAGTGAAAAATCACAGGCGCTTCGTGAGGATCGTCTAACTCCAGAGCCGGTCGTGCGAATGCTCGGCATCCCACGTCGTCGTCGGCTCGAAGTACCCCGGATCCTTGGGATTTAGATGGGCCCGGATGACCTCCGGGTTCAGATCGAGGCCCAGCCCCGGCGTCTCCGGCACGGCCACGTATCCGTTCTGGATGATGGGATTCGGGAGCCCGGTGATTAGATCGCTCCACCATGGAATGTCCACGGCGTGGTTCTCTAAGACCAGGAAATTTTCCGTGGCCGCGGCGCAGTGGACGCTCGCCATAAAGGAAATCGGGGATCCCGCCATGTGCATCGCCATCGCGATTCCGTGCTCCTGCGCCCGGTCCCCGATTTTCTTGGTCTCCAATATCCCGCCCGAAGTGGCCAGGTCGGGGTGACACACGGAGATCGCCCGGGCTTCGAACAACTTCGCAAAACCCTCGCTGCAGTATATGTCCTCTCCGGTCGCAATCGGCGTTTCGCACGCATGGGACAATCGGACATACTGATCCGTGAACTGCCAGGGGATCATATCCTCGAGCCAGGCCAGACTGAATTTATCCAGCGCTCTTGCCAGCCGGATACAGCTTTCCAATCCGAGATGGCCGAAGTGATCAATTGCCAGCGGAATTTCGTATCCGATGACGTCCCGCACTGTGGCCACGTAATCCGACAGGATGCCGATGCCCTTGTCGGTGATGCGAATGCCGGTGAACGGGTGCATGACGGTGCTGGTCTCCAGCATGCCTTTCGGAAAAGAAAGCGCGTCCGGAATGTTCCGGCACAGCGGGATGCCCAGATCCATCTTCAGAAAGGTGAATCCCTGATCCATCCGCTGTTTCAACCGGTTTCCCATCTCCTCGGCGTCCGGAACAGTGTCCGTATCGCAATAACAGCGGATGCTATCGCGGAATTTTCCGCCCGCCAATTGATAGGCCGGCACGCCGTACGCCTTGCCCGCCAAGTCCATCAGGGCCATCTCCACGCCGCATACGCCGCCGCCCTGTCGGGCATGATAGCCGAACGGTTTGATCCTGCGGAAGAGCTTGTCCACGTTGCATGGATTCTCGCCCAACAGGCGATTTTTCAGGATCAGCGCGTAGGTCTTGCTCGCGCCGTCCCGCACTTCCCCCAGACCGTAGATGCCCTGATTCGTATCGAGACGGATTATGGGCCATCCGCGGGCTAGCGTGGCGATGCGCATATCCGTAATCTTCAGATCCGACGGACGAGAACTCGTTTCCACGTGCTGAGTGGCGCTTTCGACATCAGTTGCAGGATGGGTGCTCATGGATTCTTTCCTCCATTTTGGCGACTGGTGAGTGGTGAATGGTGAGTGGTGATTGGTGAGTAGTGAGTGGTGCCCCCCCCCTCCCGCCGTGCGATGAACCGCGCGGTTCGGTTGCTCCTCCTCATGCTCCATGCTTTACGCTTTACGTTTTACGTTTCACTTTCTTTCCATCATCTTCTGTATTCTCATAATATGCTGCGCAAGCTCCCAGCGCCACTGATAGAAGGTGTCGGGCGGGAGTTTTCGCAGGGTCCGGTGAAAGTCGGGATCGAGGTCTTCCATCATTTTCGCCAGAACGTGTTCCGCGCTCCGGGCCGCTTGCAGCAGCGCGGGGCTGTTGCGCCGTTTCTGATTGGTTGGGCGATGGATCAGATCGGTCAGGGTGGTGAGATAGCGCACGTCGTCTATGCCCTCGCGTGCGGCCTCCCACTGGATGGTGGGGATGGGGCCGTCTCTGCTCGGGTAGGTGACCAAATGGTGGCGGTGGCGCTTCCCGCTCCAGTCGTCGTAGGGATCGCCCCGGTCGAATAGTTGCTGATATACGTAGGGGAAGATACCGTCCATCCCGGATTTCCACAGGTAGAATCCGCACAGAAGCCGCTCGAGGAGCGGGTCTTCCTGCATGATCTGCCAGTAATACGTCTCCGTCTTCGCGGCTTTTTTTAGGCTCCCGTCGTTCAATCCCGCCACATATTCCCTGAACCCGGGCCCCATCGAATAATTCGGCAGATCGAGCAGATCGCCCAGCGAATCCGCGTAGGCTTTTGGGATCGCCGTGGTGGTGCGTCCTCCGGCCTCCCGGATCGTGCGGAACAAGGCCCGACAGCGCGCCGATTCCTCCGGATCGTTCGGTTCGTCCACGCCATAATAAACGAGTTCCGGATAGCCACCCTCCCGAACCAGGTCGTTTAACTTCCGCACGCCTTGGGCGCTCGCGCCGCCGCTGAGCCATCCGAGATAGGGCACCGGCCCCTCCAGTCCGGCTTTGCGCTGGAGGTCCAATGCCGCCCGAACGTAAGACGGCGGATCGTAGATGGTCGCGGTCCGAAATCCGTGCGCCGCAATGTCCCTCAACTGCGCTTCGTACCGGCCCGCGGTCAAACTCTCCGGGCCGTGACCGGGCGACAGCTTTCCCCGATAATAGAGGATCGTGCGCTTGCCCGGCTTCATCAGGCGGATCGCAAGCACCTCGACCTCCAAAGTCAGCTCGGCTTCGGGCTGATTGTCCGCGCGGATGTGGATCGCGGAGGTGTACGTCCCCGGCGCGGCGTCTTCGGGAATCCGGCTGGTCAGCCAGAACTGCTTCGACGTGCCCCGAGGCACATCGGCAATCACGTCCCCGGTCAGTCGCACCTCCGGTGCGTACCCCGTCAATTCCACCCGGTCGTCCTTCAGGAGCAGCTCCGGGACGAACACTTTTCTGTCGCTTTTCCCCGGCCCTCTTCCGGCCTGATACCAGCACCGGACTACGTGGATTTCAATGTCCTCTTTTGGAATTCGGGAAGCTCCCATCGTCAGATCGTCCGCCGTCACGGAGATGTTTTTGAGCGCCCGAGCGGCAGCCACCATGAACGTGGCCGGCTCGTATTCTCCGGGAGCCGCAAAGATGCGAAGGCGATCCGTGATCTCGTGAGGCCGGGGCTTTGTGGCATACGTGGGGGTATCTAAGGGAAGTTTGGCGTAGAGCACATACTGCCGCTCCATCCGATCTTTTTTGAGTTCCTCCGGGCCGTACCCGATCAGCACAAATAAGGTCTCCTCCATCGCGGACAACGACTCCTCGACCGCCCGGACGGACGCATTGAGCATCTCCCACCGCGTTGCCGAGGGAGGAACCGGCTTCGCCATCGCCCTTCGAATGTCCTCGATTTTTCGTTGCTGCACAGTGCTCTGTTCGATCAGGGCGCCCACTTCGTTCAGATTGGTTTTCAGATTGGTAAGATAGGAGACGATATTGTCGAGGTTCCCATCCAGCGCAGTCAGCCTCGGTTTCAGGAAGGTGGGTTTCAGGGGATAGGCCGGAGATCGGTAGCGCACCTTCTTCGACCGCGCATCCGACACGGTCAGACAGATCAGGTTGCCCGCGGGCACCCCGACTGAGTATGGCTGGACGAGTACCTCTTTCCGTTTTCCGGATGGAAACTCCCGCAGATGGGCGCGCGGATGCCCCATGCCTCCGAAAAGCTGCGTCCCAACGGAGAAGGGTTTTTTGGATCGTCCCCGGTGGATGACCGCCTCCAAGGCGCCGCTGCCCCGGAGATCTCCGTACCGATCTCCCAATGCGATGATCTGTGCCCACGGCGCGTTTTTTTCGAAAAGAAGGTCTCCGAAAAGCTCCGTATTATGGAAACTCCCGTACGTGCACGCCCATCCGCTCAACTCCGGCCCGGGCTGTCGGACGCGGTTCAGATTGAACCGCCATCGCTCCCCGATCTTCGGGGCCCCTCCGAGGTCCGAAAAAGGGACGGCGATCTCCGCCTGCCACGCGCCGCCGTTTCGGGAGACAGCTGCTTTCCATTGTCCGTCCCAATCCTGCGGGCGCGACTTTTCTCGCTCATCGTACCTCGTTCCCAGCGCGTTTACGATCAGATGCACCTCCTCCGATTTCTTCCCCGTGCGGACGATGAACACCTCTACCGCATCGTCGTTCCAGATACCGTCCCCATCCCGTTCGGTGACCCCGGCCCGCACCGTATCCTTCTCCGATTCCCGGCAATCCGCTCCGATGTAGAGCATCTCCGCATCGTAGCGCACGTATCCCGTCGTCTGCTGCTCGGCGATCCCGCGTCCGTCGAGGGTGATGAACGGCCCCATGGACGGCGCTTCCTCCCACGCCGGATCGTCCAATTTTCCGTCTAAGATCGGCGGCGTTTCCGTGGGCAGGCAGGGCAGGATCGGACGTTCCGGCATCGGACGGGAGTTCGTTCCGCTGTGCGCTTCGCCGAAGAATAAGCATAGCAGTAAGATGGGTATGCTGAAGAGGGGTTTCATTATTCCTCCATCCGGCGTGGTAGTCAGAAGTCAGGAGTCAGAAGTCAGGAGTCAGCACTCAGAAGTCAGAAGTCAGAAGTCAGAAGTCAGAAGTCAGAAGTCAGAAAAGATACGTCAGATCATGGCCAAAGTCAAGAATAAAACCTTTGCGCCCGG
>JAUWMS010000139.1 GCA_030613045.1 Candidatus Latescibacterota bacterium
GGCTTCCGCGCACAGCCTGACTTTTCAGTGAAAGGAGTTTACGCCTTAGACGTGTTTATGCCTCGAATACGGGCCATTTCTTCATAAAAAACACAAAAGCCACCTCGG
Organism: Candidatus Latescibacterota bacterium; assembly: GCA_030613045.1. GTDB lineage: Bacteria > Latescibacterota > 4484-107 > 4484-107 > 4484-107 > 4484-107. The sequence goes on from JAUWMS010000139.1 coordinate 109, forward strand.
TCAGCAAAGGTGGCTTTCGTGTTTTTGAGCGACAGGGGTTTGCTCAGCGCAACAGCAACATCCGCCGGGTCTCCACGAAATCTTCGGTCTCCAGCCGGTAGAGGTAGATCCCACTCCCCACCGTCCGATGATGGCGGTCTTCGCCGCGCCACTGAATAGAATGATAGCCCGCCTGCACCGTCCCATCCACTAATCTTCGCACCTCCCGCCCGAGCACATCGTAGATGACCAGTTCGACCCTCGACGCTTCAGGCAGCTGATATTGGATCTCCGTAAAGGGATTGAACGGATTGGGGAAATTCTGAGTGAGACCGAACGCTTCCGGAAGGGCTTGCATCTCCGCAATCTGTTCTCCCTTCGGCGTCACCGGGATCGGCCCGTGCATCTGGGTCATCCCGTCGAAGGCCACGTCTTCCAGCTTATACCAGTAGGTGATCCCGTTGGTCAGGCGGACATCGGCGAACGAGTATTCCTGCTTGGCCGCGGAATTTCCAGCCCCTTCGATCAAGTCGGCGGTCAGCCGCTCATATTTCCCATCCTCCGAAAGCGCCCGATAGACGTGGAAGCCGAGGTTGTCTATCTCCGATTGCGTGGCCCAATGCAAGGTGACCGCTCCATTCCCGGTACGGGCAGTGAAGGACGAAAGCTCCACAGGGAGGGTCTCATAGACATACCATGCATCTGCGCGGCCATACCCAAAAACATTGTCAAATCCGGCCGTTCCCAGATCAACTGCGGATGATTTGAGCGCGTCGCGCACTTCATCGCCTGTCTTATCGGGGAATGCCCCCCAACTTTGTGCTGCAAGCGCGGCCACGTGCGGCGCGGCTGCGCTGGTTCCATAGAAAGTACTCGGGAAGCCTCCCGATCCCGTTACGGAAACCCCATCAATGCCGCAGATATCCGGCTTTGACCGGCTTTCTGAAGTGGGATAACTGATGGTTGACGGTCCATGAGAGGAGAAAAGCTCGATATCATCGTTTCCCGGATCATCGGCCGCAATGGCTCCCACCGCAAGGGCATTGGGTACGGCAGCATGACCAAAGACAGCATCAACAGGAGTAATATTATTTGTGTAAACGCCTACGCCACTTGATGGATAAATGAAGACCTCCAGCGTTTTTTCTACGCCACTATACTTCTCTACAACGACAAGATAATCGCATGTGGCAGTACCCGTCGGTACGGTATAGCTAAACGCCTCTAAGGGATTATCATCGCCATCTTGCGGGGCCGCGCTGACGGCCACATACTGTCCTGCGCCGTAGCTGTACAACCCAAGATCGTAGTCGTTCCCAGAAAGGCCAAATTTATCGTTCCACTGAAGTACAATTATCACATTGCTCCCGGCTGCCATTTGTAACTTCAAGTAATACCCCGATGTTCCACCACGACTGAAATCGTGTTGGATGGAAGAAGGTATAGGATAATAATCTCCCTGATAATGCCTCTGTCCCGCATTTCCGGCGGAAGAGACGTAGATGATGTCATGGTCGGCAAGCACGGTAGTTACGTGCGAAGCAACGATACCCTCCTCAAAAAAATGGCTGCGTGATCCAACCTATATCGTCGCAAATCACATTGCAGCCTTCGGTCACGAGGGAATCAATGGCGGCGTTAAAGGCGGCGGTGTTAATACCGCAATCGTGAAAATACAAATCGGCGTCCGGTACCATGTCATGCACAATCTCAAGCATGGCGGTGCCTTCCTCGCCTCCAACAACATCGCTGAGCACACTGAGACCCGATCCATCCAGGGGAAGATCGCCGGATGTCTGCGCCGTCGCCCGAGCACGCACCCCGTTGGAGATAATACCTACCTTGATGCCCTCGCCGCTTTGACCATAAGCAACACGCACATCGGAAGCCCGATGGATCGCATCCCCTTCCGTGACGACCGATCCGGTATAAACCACGGGAGGCACAACAGTTCGAATGACCCGTACCCCATCCAGGGAAGCCAGAGCCTCCAGCCGGTTCACCGCTATCCATGCCACTGCAAGATGATTTTTCTCATCCCGGTCGGTGACTTCCAACGCGTAGGAATCAATCCTGTTCGTTGGGACGTTCGATCTGAGATACACGTACACATACACCCTCTCTTCACTCATTTTGCCTTCCAGGGCGGGAAGAGCGCCTTCCGGAAAAAACTGCCCCCAATGCTCCATTGTTGCTGCATGAGCCGCTCTGGTTGTCCCCTCCGGAAGAAACTTGCTGTCCGTTAGTTGAAGCAGGTCCGTACTGAGCTTCTTCTGGCTTTCTGAAAGCGCCGCCTTAAGGATTCGCATCCGTGAAATGCGCTCGCGCGCAGCATGGGTCTGTGCAGTGATGCCGGGGTCTATGCTCATTGTATTTGCCCAGCCGATGACGCTACTCGCCGCAATGAGCACGACCGCCAGCACAACCATACTCATCTTTTTCATTTCCATCTTTCTACCTCCCCCGAAAAAGAAAAACGAACCGAGAAAGATAGGGGATACTTCCGAACGTCCCCGTTACTGAGGAGAGAACACCTATTCCTCTTGAGTATATTTTCGTTCTCAGAGCAGAAAAATTAACTCGCCGATGTTCTTCTAGCGCCACCCCCTCTCGCTCCGAAGAAGGACCAAACCTCCCGAGGATTGGAACCAGCGGGCGGTAGCTGATAAATCGAACAAAGTCGCCGCCGAGCATACCAGATTCTCCATAGAAGCTAAAACTTAAAATAACGTAAGACAATATAGCATCAAAATCTAATTTGGTCAAGCATAATTTTGATGAAAAAAATATGGGAAAGGGAACAAATTTGGATTCCCCCCATCTGCTACGACGGAAGGTTTCATCAAGGGCGAACTCATGTTGCTGCCTATCCCAAGGCTCCGGCTCCAATAAAAAAACGCCCGATATCGCATCGAGCGTTTTTTTTATGGCCTCAGAGAAAGCTCCGTCTCAGAAGGGGCGCCAACTGGGGTGCCGGTTCTGATGCGCGTCGTTCGTGAGGTTGACGCGGTTCCTCCCCGTCCGATCCGTCAGATAAATATCGTAGTTTCTGCCCTTGCCGCCGGCGAAAGCAAAACCCAGATCGTCGGGGGACCACACCGATTCCCATTCGTAAAAATCGTCGGTGAGGGTCAGTCGCGTCTGGAGCGCGCCGTCGGATTTCATAATGAAGACCTCTTCGGCGCCATCGCGGCTGGAAGAGAAGAGCAGGAAGCGTCCGTCGTGCGACCATGCGGGATTGAGATCGTATTCCATCACCTCGGTCAGGCGCACTATGTTTTTCGACCCATCGGCATCCATGAGGAAGATATCGTCGTTGCCCTTTCGATCGTTTCCGTACCGGTCGCTGACGAAGGCGATCTTGGAACCGTCCGGGGACCAGGAAGGAGATCGGTCCGAAGCCGTGCCGTCGGATATCTGAACCGGATTGGACCCGTCGGCGTTCATCACAAAAATTTGATCGCTCCCGGTGCGCTGACTGGAGAAGGCGATTTTGGCGCCATCCGGGGACCAGGTCGGGCTGCGATCGAATGCCTCGCCCTCGGTCAATCGAGTCTGGTTAGAACCGTCTGCGTTCATCACGTAAATCTCCCGATCGGTGATGCCGTCCCGATCCGTGACGAAGGCGATTTTTTTGCCGTCCGGAGACCAGACCGGCTCGGTGTCCGATCCTTCGGTGCGGGTGAGGTTGGTCAGACCGGAGCCATCGGTCCGGATGGCGTAGATCTCCCAATTGCGGGAACCGTCCCGGTCGCTGGCGAACACAATAGTGCCTTGGGGCACCATCGCTTTGTCGGCTGGCACGTCGAAGGACATTGTGTACGTCTTGATCCCGCGCAACGGTTTGCCGCACACCGTGACGCATTTTTGCTCCAAACAGGTGTTGGTGGCTACGGTAGCCACGTAATCGCACTCCTCGGCATCCGGGAAGGTCTGGCCCTCTGAGACCAGCGCGTTGAAGTTCGTCATGATCTTGCTCGAGACCGCCAGGCGCACCTGCCGTCCTTCGATCCCTTTGAGTTCCACTTGCACTTCGTTCTTTCCACAGCCCGACCACAGACCCAGCGACAAGATCCCCGACAAAACGAGCCCCACAGTGCGCTTCAACATCCACCTCCTCCTTTGATGAAAAGGGGCCAGAACGATGTAGAGATCACCGGAAACGGTTTTCCTCCGGGTGTACTCCGTGTCTTCATGGCTCCGTTAATCATGAGTGATTTATGAGTTTCCCCTCTTTGAGTACCACAGAGAAAAACATTCGTTCCCTCTCCTGTGGAGAACGTCAAACCGTCCTGCCTTTGGAGTAAGACGATGATCCGTAAATTTAGTATAACTCGTTCGCATTGTCAAGCAGAATTTGGGTGGCTGATGATTTTATGAATGTTCTCCTCCGCAAGCGGACGTTGCCGCAGTCATCCGGACGAGGCCCCGGCCGCTCGAAAGCGTCTCCGTATCAGATTGAATCCTTTATGGCTCATTGCACTCAGCGTCTTCGCGTCAGAGCGGAGCGTTGACCCGTTCAAGGAGGGCGGCCATATATCCGATGGCGTAGGCCCGTCCCCGATGTCCCCACGGAGTGTCCTCCACCATGTGAGGCACGTGATCGGGGATCATGATCCCGTTGAACCCGACTTCCTTCAGCGTCTGCATCACCTCGAACATGTTGCAGTTGCCTTCGTTGATGAAGCACTCCCGGAAGTTGGAAGCCGTTCCCTGCACGTCCCGGAAGTGGACGTAGAAGAGCTTCCCGCGCTCCCCGAAATAGCGGATCGGCTCGATGGTGTCCTGGCCCATCTCGGACCAGCACCCGTGACAGAAGTCCAGGCCGCTCATCGGGCTGTTCCCGACCGCCATCGCCCGCTTGAAGCCATCGAAGCTCCGAAAGAGCCGCGGAATCCCACCCAGGGACGCCACCGGCGGATCGTCCGGGTGCAGGGCCAGCTTCACGCCTGCCTCCTCCGCCACCGGAAGGATCGCCTTCATGTAGTACTCATAGTTGGCCCACAGTTCCTCCTCGATGTATTCCCGGTCGTGCGAAAGCGGGGCTTTTTTGGCCAGCTCCATGTCGAAGCTGGTGACCTTCGCGCCGCCTCTGCCGGACGTAGTGCGCGAGGTCCGCCACACGCTGTTAGGCATCCAGTGGTACCCGAGGATCGGGATGCCGGCCCGTCCCATGTTGCGGATGGTGGCGGCCATGTGTTCAATCTGCTCGTCCCGTCCCGGAAGCCCGAGCATCACCTTGTCGTAAAATTTGGTCGGGACGTTCTCGATGGCGAAGAGTCGGAGTCCGGCGTCTTCGCACTGCATGCGGAGGTGCAGGAGGTCCATAAACGCCCAGTGCGTATCACCCGGCAGGAGCGGGGTGTTGAACACCACGTCGTCCACCCCGAGTTGTTTGATGAACCGCAGCCGCTCTGTTGTCACCTGATTGAACTGACCCAGGCCCAATCTCATTTGGAGTTCCATGAGGCGCCCCTTTACTTCAGGGATGTAATTATTTCTGCCTAGTTTTTTTTGGCATAGTGCGTCAAGGCTTCGTTCCCACGTAGGGGCGTGGGAACGAGATAAAACTCGTGCATATTGTCGAGGAGTTTCTGGTAACCGCCGGGTTCCTTTTATCCGCCCGCATCGTCCGCCGTAATGATCTTTCCCAATTCGACGATCACGGTATCCGTCCGGGAAACCTCGAAAGGAATCGCGCCAGTCGCGTCGAAATTCCTTTCAACAAAATAACTCCCTCGGATATATGTATCCACTACAACCGGCATCCCCACAGGCCAGACTTTGGTGGAATCCACCTCCACAAAGCTTTCTAAATAGAGCGCATCCTGCACGCCGACGGAGGAAAGCCGGAAAAACGGGTCCGCTTCCAATCCGGCTCCGAGCACCTGCAGGTTGCGTATGCCGCCATCCAAGCCCTCGAAATGATAGCGGAAATCCAATCGGACCGAGTTCGCCACGAAGATGCCCAATCGGGCGTAGAACACCTGAAGCGACCAAGTATCCATGCGAAATGCAGGCTCGGCCTTTTTGAGAAGGATGTCGAACGGATGGATCGTTTCGCCCCTGACCTCCACGCCGACATCGCTCAGCGGGATATATCCGTATCGCTCCGCAATCATGGCATAGATGCCCGCGGGCAGATCGGAGACCTCGTAGCGTCCCGTGGAATCCGGATGGAGCGTCGCCACCGTATCCCCCCGAGCCGAGACGATCCGAATTCGCATCGTGCGAGCGTCCGGTTCGCCCTCCAACTGCGCTTCTCCGGCTATCGTGCCGAATCCCGGAGAGGCCGGATCGCTGCAGCCGCATCCGGTCATCCATCCCAACAGAAGCAGAAAAAAAATGCGTCGCATGTTCTCCGTCCAACTCAGGCATTCTCACCGCAAAGACGCAAAGAACGCGGAGGACTGCAAGGGCGAAAGTGAAAAAGTGAGACAGTGTGAAAGTGTGAAAGTGAGATTCCACCACCACGCTTCCCACCGAGGGAACAAAAAAAACCAGCGCCATCAGAAAAATTGTCCTGGGAATCCGTGTGCCACCATTCACCAATCACCAATCATTAGAAGGAACATAGGTCCGAATCACCACGACGTTCCCGCTCACTTCGGAGGCGCCGAGTTGCGCAGGGAGAAGCAACGATTCTCCCCGTT
>JAUWMS010000301.1 GCA_030613045.1 Candidatus Latescibacterota bacterium
CTCTATCAGCTTCTCAGTCGCATCTTGGGAGCCGAGGTGATCGAGGTGATGCTGAAAGCGGACGACTACGCCTTCGACGTGCCGGCCATCGAGCGGGCGGTCTCGAAGGGGAAAGCCGACGTCGTGATCGTTTGCTCCCCCAACAATCCCACGGGCGGGGTGATGGCTCCGGAGGACGTCGAACGGATTTTGCGCACAACGGACGCCTTGGTGATCGTGGACGAGGCGTACCAACAGTTCAGCGAGACCACGTGCCTTCCGTTTTTGAAGCAGTATGAAAATTTGATTGTGCTGCGGACCTTCTCGAAAGCCTTTTCTCTCGCGGGGCTGCGGATCGGGTATCTGATGGCGCGGCCGGAGGTGGCCGCGGAAATTGCTAAGGCCAAGCTTCCCTACAATCTGAACTTCTTCTCCGAGGAGGCGGCCATCGAGACGCTGGAGCACTGGCCGATGGTGCAGGCGCATGTGGAGGTCCTCAACGCCCAGCGCGCAGTTGTTTACGAGCGTCTGAAAAGGATGGACGGCGTGAAGGTCATTCCTTCCCAAGCGAATTTCCTTCTCTTCGAGACTCCTTTCGCCCCCAAACAGGTGTTCCTCAAATTGGTGGATCGAGGCGTCTTAATTCGCGACGTGAGCAAGTATCCCATGCTGTCCAGGGCGCTTCGGGTGAGCATCGGCACGGAAGAGGAAAACCGGCGGTTTTTAGAAGGTTTGGAGAGTGCTTTGCGGGAGCTAAAGAGGCAGGTATAGGTAGAGGTAGAGAAAGAGAAAGGCAGAAAAGTTCTTTACTTTTTCAAGAGGATAAGAATATGAGCGCCAAACGACAGGCTCAGATCAAGCGGAAGACCGCCGAAACGGACATTGCGCTGGAATTTTGCATGGACGGCATGGGAGTGTATGAAATTCAGACGGGGATCGGGTTCTTTGACCACATGCTGGCCCTTTTTTCCCGGCATGGTTTTTTTGATTTTAAGCTCGTTGCTCAGGGAGACTTGGACGTGGACGCCCACCACACGGTGGAGGACGTGGGCATCTGTCTCGGTCAGGCGATCCATCGGGCGCTCGGAGACCGGCGGGGGATCGTTCGGTACGGTACGGCTTTCGTGCCGATGGACGAGGCCTTGGCGCGCGTAGTGCTTGATCTTTCCGGGAGGCCTTATCTGAGCTACGAAGTAACGTTGCCGCTGTCGAAAATCGGGGACTTCGATCCGGGATTGGCAATAAGCTTCTTTCGGGCGGTGTCCGATCACGCGAAGATGAATCTGCACGTGGACTTGCTCCGAGGCACGGACGGACATCACAGTTTGGAGGCGGTTTTCAAAGCTTTCGGAAGAGCGCTGGATCAAGCAAGCGGATTGGATCATCGCATCGAGGGCGTGCTTTCCACAAAGGGCACGCTGGAAATATGATTGGTGATTTAGGGGCGATATGGGCGCCTCCACGCCTTTTAGACGGACTCAGCCCGCGCCACGAAATGGAGGCAGAAAGGCGGAGGTAGAGAGAATGGGATTTTTTTTGCCGTACCGTGCTTCTCTGCGTCCTGAGCGAAAACTATATGGAAAAGCCGCCTTTACTTCTGCACATCTGCTGTGCGCCCTGTTCGACCTATGTAGTCCGGACTTTGCGGGAACACTTTGACGTCGTCGGTTACTTCTGCAATCCCAATATCCATCCCGAGGCGGAGTACGCGCTCCGACTCCGGGAGATGAAGCGCTATGCGGAAAATATCGGGCTGAGGATGATCGTCGCGGAATACGAGGTGGACCGGTGGTACGAAGCCATAAGCGGAACCGAACAGGAGCCGGAAGGCGGAAAACGGTGCGCGATCTGCTATCGCTTTCGGTTGGAGCGAACCGCTCGCTTCGCTCAAGAGCAGGGGATTCCTAATTTCGCCAGCACGTTAACGGTAAGCCCGCACAAAAAGGCCGCGGTGATTAACCCCATCGGGCGGGCGTTGGCTGAACAAACCGGCGCGGCGTTTTACGAAGCCGACTTCAAAAAACGGGATGGATTTAAGATCAGCTGCCGAATGAGCAGGGAAGCAGGGTTATACAGGCAGGATTATTGCGGGTGTATCTTCAGCAAACAGGAAAGGGAAAGAAGGATAAAGGGTAAAGGATAAAGGATAAAAGATAAAAGATAAAGGATAAAAGATAAAGGATAAAAGATAAAAGATAAAGGATAAAAGATAAAGGGGAGGAGGCGACTTCCCCCTTTTCCTTGCCTTTCTCCGTGTGCCCTGCGGTGAGAATTTGACCTTGCCGAAAAAAAACAGAGAGGAATCGGTTATGATCAAATCGGACCAATGGATTCGCCGGATGTGCCTCGAACACGAGATGATCGCGCCTTTTGAAGACGGGCAGAACCGGGACGGCATCTCGTATGGGCTCTCGTCTTATGGGTACGATATTCGGCTGGCGGACGAATTCAGGATTTTCTCCCCCGGCCAGGGGCGTCTGACAGTGGTGGATCCGAAAGATTTTCAGGAGGAGGCCTTCACCGAGTTCAAAGGGGAAGTCTGCGTCATCCCGCCGAACTCGTTTGTCCTCGCTCGATCTTTGGAGTATTTCAGGATGCCTGACAATGTGACGGGCATTGTGATGGGGAAAAGCACGTATGCGCGTTGCGGGGTCATACCGGGCATTACGCCGTTGGAGGCTGGATGGGAAGGGATTCTGACCATCGAGATTTCCAATGTCACGCCCTTGCCCGCCAAAGTATATGCTTTCGAGGGAATCGCTCAGATCCTTTTTTTCGAGTCCGATGAACCCTGTATGGTGAGCTATGCCGACCGGAAAGGAAAGTACCAGAGTCAGCAGGGGATTGTGCTTCCCAAGATATGATGCGCGCCGGACTTCCCCCGGTAGCGAATAATCTCGCACAAATACGGGACAAAACAGGGGCCGTTCACGATTCCATTTGTGTTACCCAGCGTTTTTCGTTATCTTTGGAAGGCCGCATTTTACAGCCTTCTCAATCAGTTGCACCACAAATGACGCAGCAGAGCCGGGTGAGGCCGCGTCCTGCCGCCCATCTTCGACCTCAACTCGACCTTAATCTCAACCTGTCTTTTCTTCGCCTTTCTCCGCGCACTCCGCGTCTCGGCGGTGCCGGTTTTTGTTTTCCCGGATTGGAATCGAAATTTCATGACGCGAAAAACGAGCCACATCCTGAAGCTCGCTCTCGGACTGACGATTAGTGCTTTTTTCCTCTATCTGGCCTTTCGTCAGATTGATCCGAACAAGATGGGCCAGGCTTTCAAAGCCATCCGTTATCCGTTCCTCCTGATTGCCCTGTTGCTGCTCTTTTTAAGTCACTGGATGAGGGCGCGGAGACACCGCTATTTTTTAGAGCCGATCAAGCCGATTTCGACGGGTTCGCTTTTCTCTGCGCTGATGGTGGGCTATATGGCGAACACGCTTTTGCCCGCCCATCTCGGAGAATTGGTTCGAGCGGTTCTGATCGGTCAAAAAGAGCGCATTCCAAAAGCTTCCGTGCTCGCTACGATTGCCGTCGAGCGCATCGTGGATGTCTTTTGTCTGCTCGTCCTCATGGGGATGACGTTTGTCGTGTACCCCTTTCCCGAAGAGATCCGGCTCAGCGGCTATTTGACTTTTGTCTTCGCGGCCGTTTTGGTGGGTTTTTTTCTTTTTTTGAAAAAACGTCCGGAGAAAACACTTTCGCTCGTTGAAGCGGTTTCAAAACCGCTGTCCAAAAAAATCTCGACCAGGCTCGTGGAACTTCTAAGTTCCTTTCGGGATGGACTGGTCCCCTTGCAACAACCCGGGCATTATGCGATCGTCGCCCTGTTGTCCGTTCTCCTCTGGGCATGTTATGCAGGCATTTTCTTCGTCACCTTTTATGCGTTTGACTTCGTGGAGACCTACCACCTTCCGTGGAGTGCAAGTCTCGTCGTGCTTGTGTTCACCACGATCAGTATCGTGGTGCCGTCCTCTCCGGGATATGTCGGAACCTACCATTGGCTGTGCATGGTGGCCCTGAGCCTTTTCGGAGTGGCCGAAAGCCCGGCGCTCAGTTTTGCCATTGTCGCGCACGCGATCAGCGTTCTTCCGGTGACTCTTGTGGGAGGTGTTCTGGCATGGAAGGAAGGGATCAGCATCTCGAAGGTGGAAAGGGCATCGGAGCAGGCCGGTTAAGATTGTTTCTGTCCAGGCCGATAAACCAACAGATCGTACACAGGCGATACGGATACAACCCGCGAAAAGTAAGATCCTTGTTTATCCGCGCCCAACAGGGTGTTCGTAACATCGAAAGGAGCGTCCCGTGCATAGGAAAACCACTTATTGGGGGATCATAACGATCTTACTGCTTGGGGGACTTTGGAGCCTCAGTTGGGGACAGGGAGAGAAGATCGAGGTGGGCGATGTGATCAATATCGTGGTGTATGAACATGAGGAGCTTACCAAGCAGGTTACCGTACTCCGGGATGGAACCATTGATTTTCCTTTTGTGGAGGACCTTCCGGTGGCCGGGATCACGCTGGATCAACTCAAAGAGGTGATCGCCGCCCGATTGTCCCGATATACCGGGGGAAGACCCCTGGTGATGGTCAGTTTCGCCGAAGCGTACGCGATACACGTGGCCGTGTTGGGATTTGTCAGGATACCGGGCGTCTATGAAGTCCCCGTCGGTTCT
>JAUWMS010000507.1 GCA_030613045.1 Candidatus Latescibacterota bacterium
CGTACCGGGAGAAGAAGCCAGACCGTTCGGACTTTTACGACGGGCACGAGGCCACGCGTCGGGGGATTCAGAACTGGATCCGGCATCACGTGGAAAAGGCGCGCGAAATGGCCGGAATCAAGGTGCATCCCCAACTTCGGAAAAATCTTCTGCAGATGGCGGACATGAACGAACCTCTGATCTCCGGGCCCCCGCGGACCTTTTGGGAGGCGTGCCAACTCGTGTCGTGGGTGGCGATGGTCACCCGCATGTTTAACGGCGCGGGAGCGATGGGGCAGTTGGATGTGCTGCTCTATCCGTTCTACGCTCAGGATGTGGCCGCGGGCATCCTGGACGACGAGGAGGCCATCTTTCATCTGATCTGTATGTTGCTCATTGACACGCAATACTACCAGATCGGCGGCCCGGATGCGCGCGGCGAGGACCGCACCAATCCGGTCTCGTTCCTTCTGCTCGAAGCGGCTCATCGCCTGAAGACCCCCTCCAACATCACCGTCCGGGTCTGGGACGGTCTGGATCCGGAGTTGTTCGACCAGGCCGTCGAATATCTGTTCGACGACAAAGTGGGCAGTCCCCGGTTTATGGGCGAAGAGGGCCTCACCGAAGGCTTTATGAAGAATGGATATCCGCTCGAACTCGCGCGCAATCGGGTGGCGTCCGGCTGCCATTGGTGCGCGCTCCCCGGCATGGAATACACACTCAACGACATTGTCAAGATCAATGTGGCGAAGGTGTTCGACGTGGCCTTCCGGGAACTGATGGCCGATCCGGGTGCTGAGAAAAAGTTCGGGCAGGTGTGGGCTTTTTTCGAGAAGCATATGCGGTTGGCCGTCGAGGTCACCAAACAGGCCATTGACTTCCATATGGCGCATCAGAAGGATGTGCTCCCTGAGGTGCCGCTCAATTTGCTCTGCCACGGCCCCATCGAGCGCGGGCGGGACATCACGGACGGCGGCGTGGAGTACTATAATATGTGCATAGACCTCTCCGCGCTGGCCACGGTGGCGGATTCTTTTGCCGCGATCGAGCAGCGGATTGACCGAGAGGGGAAGCTGACCTACGAGGAACTGCTCCGGCACCTCGACCGAGATTGGGAAGACGCGGAGGGTGTGCGGCTGATGATGAAGCACATCCCGCGTTTCGGAAGCGGCGGTTCGCTGGGCGACGAATCCGCAGAGAAGATCTCCAAACGCTTCACCGAAATCGTCAAAGAGCATCCTACGCCGGAGGGCTTTAATTGCATCCCTGGTATTTTTTCCTGGGCGAGCACCATCCCGATGGGCAAGGCCGTGGATGCGACCCCGAATGGTCGCCACGCCGGCGCACCGATCTCGCACGGTGCCAATCCCGATCCCGGGTTCGCCCGGGAAAGCTCCGGCGCCCCCACCGCGCTATCCAATGCCGTAGCCTCCGTCCAGTGCGGCTATGGCAACACCGTTCCGCTGCAACTGGATATGGATCCGGGATTGGGACGCGACGAAGGGGGACTCGCTGCTGTGAAAGCCCTCATCCAAAGCCACTTCCAGCAGGGCGGCACGTTGATCAACATGAACGTCCTCAACAAGGAACAGATTCTGAAGGCCCACGAAAACCCCGCGCTCTATCCTGATCTCATCGTGCGCGTCACCGGATTCAGCGCCTATTTCTCAAGCCTGTCCAAAGAATTCCGGCAGTTGGTGGTGGATCGAATTGTCGAGGAAGGATGAACCCATTTTGACGTGAAAATGATTTTAAATACTCCCCGCGAATACTCAACCCTTATGCCTTGGTTTTTTTTTGCGTCTTTGGGTCTTTGTGGTGGAGGGGAAAATCCGTGTGCATCCGTGTTGATCCGTGTCCAAAAAAGAAAGAGGTGTCCAAATGCTGATAGATATTCACGTGCACATCGCGCGCAACCATTCGGCTCCCGGGCCCAAGGGACGGTATTATCCCACGCCCGAGGAGATGCTGGGATTCATGGACGAGGCCGGGATTGACATGGCGGTGGTGATGGCGCGGGTGAGTCCAGAGTGCGGGATTCGGATCGTGCCGCCCGCGGACGTTTTGGAGATGTGCGCGCTGCATCCGAAGCGGCTGATCCCTCTCTGCAATCTGGATCCGCGGATGCTCACCAACGGCCCGGATGCGGACTTCCGCCCGATGCTGCGGTATTACAGGGAGTGCGGCTGTAAGGGGATCGGCGAATATCTGCCCAACCTGCCCTTCGACGATCCGCTCAATATGAATCTGTTTCGGCAGGTCGCGGAAATGGGGATGCCCATTACCTTCCACATCGGTCCCACCTTGGGAGGATGCTATGGCTGCTACGACGAGCTTGGACTCCCCCGGTTAGAGAAAGTGATGAAGGAGATTCCGGATCTGAAATTTTTCGGCCATTCCCAACCCTTCTGGAGTGAAATCGGCGCGGACGTGACCGAACAGACGCGCGGAGGGTATCCGAAAGGTCCGGTGAAGGAGGGGAGACTCGTGCACCTTATGCGCACCTATCCGAATCTCTACGGCGACCTGTCCGCGGGCAGCGGTCTGAATGCGATCTCGCGCGATCCGGAGTTCGGGTACGGGTTTATGAGCGAGTTTCAGGACCGGCTCTTTTTCGGAACGGACATTTGCTCGCACAACGTGGCGGACTGGTCGGAGGTGACCTATTTGAAGGAGGCGCTGGAGCAGGGGGGTATCTCACGGGGGGGGTACGCCACGATCACGTCGAAGAATGCAAATCCCGTG
>JAUWMS010000432.1 GCA_030613045.1 Candidatus Latescibacterota bacterium
CAATCATCAACCTACTTTAGAAAACGGCCTCAGCCACCTCGCCCCTCAATCCATCCTTCATTCGCGCCAGCCGGGCCTCAAAGGTGTTGTCGAAAGCGACGCGGTCGTCTTCGGATCGGACGATGGCGCCTCCCGATGCCCCATGGATTTCCTCCGACAGGATCAGCGAGACGGGGCGATCTGAGTCCTCGGAGAGAGTGTTGAGAAATTTTCGGTCGAAGAGGGGGCGGTCTTTTTCGTTCAATACGACGCGCACGCGTTCCTTGTTTAGCACCGCAATGCCTTCCAGAATGGATCCCTTCAGGATTTTTCGGTACGCCTCGTCGCGCGGCAGAGCGGCCAATCGAGAGAGGGCTTCCTGAAAAACCGCCTCGACCCGCTCCTCCTTCCACGTCAACCGTTTTTTTCGGGCTTCGAGCCGGATGCGGGAACGCGCCTGCTTCTTCTCCAAGGCGAGCCGCACTTTCATCTGCTCTGTGCGCGCGTTTTTGATGCGTTCGGCCTGGTCCCGCGCTTTCTCCAGATCGCGCTCGGCCCCCCTATGGGCCCGCTCAAGGATCTGCTCCGCTTCCTGCCTCGCCTTCCATAGAGTCGCTTCCGACAGAGCGTCGAAATTTCCAACGGTTTTCAACATCCGTGCTCCTGATTCACTGAACCTCCCGCAGGTTGCAAACCGGTGGGAGGTTATTCCTTTAGAATCGGATCCCTATGGCAGACTCGACAAGCGCGGCGAGCTGCTCGGCTCCTTTTCCCTGCGTGACTCGATCCGGCAGGCTCAGAACGAGGGGCAGAGCCCTCCGCTCCATATAGCGCTCGAAAGTGTCTCCCAATTGATCCGCGAGCGTCTGGGAGATCAGAACAATGCCCACGTCCCCGGTGCCGAGATAGGTTTCGATCCGGACTTTGGCCGCTTCCCCGTCTTCCGCCACGACGCCCTGGATGCCGATCAGCCGGAAGGTGTCCACCGTAAATGAATCGCCTACGATACGGATTTTCATAGTTTACCGCCGAGACCGCTGAGATCGCCGAGAACACCGCCCCTCACGTTTCACGTTTTACGTTTCACGTGCTCAAATTTTCCCCAAAATCATAATGCCGATGATGAGCCCGTAGATCGCGATCCCCTCGGCCAGCCCCACGTAGATGATGGAGCGGCCCATCAATTCGGGGCGTTCCGCCACAGCGCCCATCGCGGCGGAGCCTACGATGGAGACGGCGATGCCCGCTCCTATGGAGGACAGACCCACGGCCACTGCGGCCGCGATGAAACCCATCCCCTGTGCCCCACGGTCGGCCGCAGCCGCTTCACTCTGCGCGTGGGCGGCGTCTGCGAAGCCGAAATTGCAGATCAGGAACAGGCCGCCGAGAAGCAGGACGAGGCTCAGAACGCCCAGGCCTATGTTCGTTGCTTTTACCGCCTTGACCCCTTTTCTGAACATGCTCATGGTTTCCCTCCTTGATTCAGCGATTGCCTCAGGATTTCTTCACCACCACGTCCACCAACCGGAACGTATAGTCCGCGGGATAGCGCACTCGTTCGGTCCCGGGGTCCTCGTAATCCAGCCCGCCCCCACGGATGACGACCTTGTAGGGCGTGTGCTCCGGGCGGGAGGTATCCCCGATCCGGAAGTACGCCGTGTTCTCGTACAACCCACTCATCAGACTCCCCGGCATGTAGTATCCGCTGGTCATGTTATACACCCACTGCTGGATCTTTTCGATGTATTCCTTGGCCTCCTGCACGGTCTCGAAGTCTGGCGGTTGCTGCGTCAACGCGCTTTGAATAAAGGCGTCGTGCTGGCCCTTCAGGTTATCAATCCGCTGTCGCTTGATCAACTGGCTGGCCCTGCTGGTTTTATCCCTGAGGGTTTCGCCGGGGCCCCACCATTCCACGATGTTGTAGTTCTGACCCGAACATCCCGAGCCCACCACCGTCACCGAGATGATCGGCTGTTTCTCCACGATCGTGATGCTCCCTTCGTCGGCAAGAAGCTCCAGCCCCTTGACCACGCCCACTTCGAGCAAGCCCTCAATGTGGACATTTTGGTACCGGAAGGGGACGGTATATACGTGATGTTCGGTCTCGAAGACTTCCGGCTCCCGCAACTCGCCCAGTCTATCGTTGTCGTCGGGAGTGCGATACACCGGCATACTGCCCTCCGGCGGCCCTATCGTATAAGACGCGACTCCGGTTTGCTCGTCGTACTTTTTCGTGGGCATGGGCTTCATCCTCCTGTCTTAGTTGCTCCAGGGCGATCACAGGGACCGCCGCTGCTTTCCGAACGTATCGAACGAGAAAATCTCCTCCTGCGGCTTGCGCGGTCTGGCTTCCGGAGACACGTCGGGCACCCCGACGGGCGTCAGACAGACTATTTTCAACTCCTCGGGGATGCCCAGCACTTCCTTCACCTCCGCCTCGTCGAACGACCCGATCCAGCACGTTCCGTACCCCAGGCTGTGCGCCGCCAGGATCATCGTCTGAAGCGCGATGGCGGGATCAATGAGGTGCCATTTCTCGCTGATCTCAGGTCGCCCGATGGCCGCGACGATCAGCGCGGCATCCGCCATCCAGGTTTGTCCGTGACAGGCTTGCGCCGTCTTTTTTCGGAGCTCGGGATCCCGGACGACTACGAAGTGCCATGGCTGCCGGTTCCCCGCGGAGGGGGCTTGCCGGCCCGCCTCCAGGATCTGCTCGACGTGCTCCTCCGGGATGGGATCAGGCCGGTAGTTGCGGATGCTGCGCCGCTCCATAATGGTGCCTATGGTGTTTTTGGACATAGGATTTTCCTCCTTCCCCGTCCGTCCGCGCGGAAAGCGCCCCGAAGACGTAAGAAGACGCAACGCGGAAAAGTCGCAAACAAAACTCAAAAGCAATGGGACACGGATACCACGGATTTTCGCGGAACAAACAAAGCAATTACAGTGGGGAATCCTACGTGCTCCGCACACCTCTAAGATATTGCGGCCCAATGGATCGGATAACGAACGGGGCTTACTCTATGGCAAACTGGGTCGAAGCCAATACGTTGCCGTTGGAGGATACCACATAGACCTTCCATTCCCCGGTCCAATCGCTCTGGATGTTCTTCGAACTCCACGTCCGCATCCGTTTATAATTGATAGACAACGTGACGTCCGCCATCATCTTGCCTTTGTAGTACCAGAGATGGGATATGGTGGTGGGTTCCTCCGCGCCTCGAATTTCGGAGAAACAATACAATCCACGAACGGTTTTGGGAAAGCGGCTCCCGACTTTGATCGGCGTGCGACTTCGGATCCCCTCGCATATCTTCAGATCGCTGACCACGATCTTCTGCCGGGTCGGCTCAACCACGGCCTGAGAACGGGCCTGCCCTTCGCCTGTCTCCCGCTCCTTTTCCGG
>JAUWMS010000419.1 GCA_030613045.1 Candidatus Latescibacterota bacterium
TTGGAATCCGCCGAACAAAAACTCCACACGGGAGAACTGGGAGATTTTCTGCAAACCATCGAAACGTTTCTTAACCGGCCCGGGTAAAATTGCCTGAATTTTGCCGCGCACCAACGCGGAAAAAATAAAGCCCAAGAGCAAGGGGACACGGAAATCACGGATTTTCACGGATCAAACAAAGGGCAGACCTCCGAGGTCTTCAAGACCTCGGAGGTCTTTTTCTCGTTCCCACGCTCCTGCGTGGGAACGTCTTCCGACACGTTGCCTCGACCAATTGAAATCCTGAAGGATGAATTTTGACCTCCTGACAAGGACGGCATTCAAGTGGGTTCGGGATTACAAAATCCCGAACCCACCCCTAAATAAAAATTGGAAATTCCTATACGATGAACTATTGACAATTTCCCTTACGGTTCCCCCAACGCCCTCCACATTTTCCCGGCCCATGCCCATTCCTCCGCTTTGGAACCCACCTTCCCATCTATTTTTGCCTCAAGCACACCATCCAAAATCGTTCTGAAAATCGGCCCTGGGGGAATCCCCATATCGCTCAGGTCCCTCCCGGATAGCTCGATGGACACCTTTCTGAGCCGATCCAGATACAACGCGATGCGTTGTTTGACTGATTTTTCGGTACTTCGGGCCATCAGGAAAAGCACGCTTTCCGTCTTTATCGGATTCAGCAAGCGATAGATCCGGCTTGGGTGAATCCGCGCCTCGGTCAGAGACACCACCACTTCCACGAAGTGGCCGATCTCTCTCACAAGCTCCCGAACCTTTCGAGGCATGCGCCATTTTTCCGCGAATGCGCTTTTCTCCTTCACTTCCAGGGCATCCATTAGACCTAAAAAAAAGAGCATCCAGCGATCTACCACATCGTCCGGATGCCTTTGCCCGAACCAGGACAGCGCCTCCCCGATCCGAGCGAACAAGTTTTTCCGATCCCCATCTGTTCTCAGTCCGGGATGAAGCGCACGCAACACCCCCAACTCGTCCAATCGGAGCAGCGGCTTGTACGGGTGCTCCTCCCGGAGCAACAGAATCAACTCCTCCCGAATGCGCTCCGAACTCACCCTTTCCAGCATCTGATCCGCCGCAGCATGCCTCAGAAGCTGCTCGGTTGTTCGTTCCATCCGAAAGCCAAAGCGTTGTTCAAAGCGCACGGCCCGCATCATGCGCGTCGGATCCTCCACAAAGCTCCGCTCGTGCAGCACACGCAGGGTTTTTTGCTCCAGGTCGCGTCGTCCTCCAAATAGATCCACCAATCTTCCATAGCCCGCCGCATTCAACTGAATCGCCATACTGTTGATCGTGAAATCCCGCCGGTATAAATCCTGCTCGATTCCACCGGGCTGCACCGTCGGGAGCGCTCCCGGCCGATGGTAGCACTCTTGCCGCGCCGAGACCACGTCCACCTTGCATCCATTCTCCAGGACGATCATGGCCGTCTGGAATCGCTCGTGACGCACCACCCGTCCTCCCTTCTTCGACACGAAGGCTTCCGCGAACGCCACCCCATCTCCTTCCACGACCACATCCACATCGAAATTCGGCCGGTTCAGCAGAAGATCCCTCGGCCAACCGCCCACCACGTAAAGCGCACAGCCCATCGCATCCGCCGTCTGTCCCAAATCCGAAAAAAGGGTTCGGGTCCTCGAGGTCAGTCCTGTCTCCATCGGGCCGGATAGATCGGCCACGGAGACCAGATCGGGGCGCGGTTCGGAATTCGATTTTTTCTGCACCGTGTGCATCGCTCTCAAATTCCAGGGCTGGTGATGAAGGATTGGTCATTGGGGAGGCTCCCGCGTTACGTTTCGCGTTTCACGGAGGGCTTTGTATTTGACGTTTCTATCTCCAGCCCATCATAAGCCGGCACGATCTCCAAAGCCGAGTCGCCTTTCGTGCGTTTGGCATAGGCAACCGCCTCTTCCGCGATCTTCTGAATATCCTCGTCGTTTCGTTCGGGATCGTGATGAAAAAGCACGAGTTTCTTCACCCCGGCCTCCGTGGCAATCTCCACCCCGTACAGCGCCGAGCTGTGGCCCCAGTTCTGTTTTTTGATGTTTTCGCCCGGGCCCACGAACGCATCGAAGATCAGGACGTCCGCGTTTCGGAAAAACGTCAGGTATTTGGACAGATAGCTCAAATCCAAGCTCTCGTACTCCGAATCCGTAGCATACACCACGGCCTCGTTTTTCCCCTCGACACGGTACCCGTAGGAGGCCCCCGGATGAAACTGCTTCAATGTCCGCACGGTAAATGGCCCGATCCGGATTTCCTTTCGTGTGTTTAACTTTACGAACTCGAAGTCCGCACTCATGGAGTCCATTTCCACGGGAAAATGTTCCCGGTTTTGCTGATGCTTCAACCGGCCCTCTAAGTCGTCGTGACACCCGTAGAAAATGATCCGGTTCCCCGGAACATAGGCCGGGGCAAAAAAAGGAAATCCCATAATGTGGTCCCAGTGCGTGTGACTGAGAAAAATATGAGCCGTCCCCTCTCCCCGCCCGAATGCCCCGTCCATCAGCCTTTTCCCCAAAAGCCGAATCCCGGAACCGGCATCAAAGATCAGGAAATCGTCCCCGCTTCGAACCTCCACGCAGGGGGTATTTCCCCCAAACGTCGCCCGCTTGCAGAAAGGAAGTTTCGCCACGTAAGCCCTCACGGCGTCCATATCGGAGCACTCCACCCCTTCGGCACCGGCGACGGCTCCTATGATTCGCTCCATAACCTGCTCGGCACACAACGGGGCCGGCAGCGATCCTCTTACCCCCCAGAACGTGATCTTCATCGTGCCTCCCTTCCTACACATGTGCATCTGAGTCGGTAAATGGCTCCCCTCACGCTTCACTCAGGATCGGTGTCAAAATGGTAAAAACGACGACGCGGCTAAAGGTCTTTAACGATGCGAGCTTCATCCCAAGAAAACGAAGCTTCGTTGGGCTACTGGTCACCGAAGCTTGTGTTTGAAAGCTCAATCCGATCCAGCGCCATCCGGGAGCGGCACAAGCAGAAAAAACCCGGAGTCAGCGTCTTCTCAAAATAGGAAACTCTCCGTCTCTTTGTTGTGATATAGATCACATTTTAAGCAAATTTTATGCCCCCTTCGGAGAATATCACCTCTCTAAATCCCAATAGCAAAACCCTTCCTCCCCGGCCCATGGGAGCGCCGGAGCGCATTGGGCGTTTCCTCTCATCCCTTCTCCGCCAGCACGATCATCCGGGGCTCATCCCAGGTGTAGGCGGAACTGTCGAAATCTCCGAATACCTCCAGCGTCCTCAGTCCCGACGCCGCGAGAAGCATCTCCATTTCCGTGTACGAATACACCCGCACCGAATGCGGAAATTGTTTCTCTTTCCCATCTTAGATCACCGTCACATCCACCAACGACCGGCTCGATATCGGGGCGAACGCCCGCTCCTCCAAAACCGTCATCTCTCCCGCGCGAAACCAGACCCGGGAGAGAAAATGCCGC
>JAUWMS010000293.1 GCA_030613045.1 Candidatus Latescibacterota bacterium
TCCGGATCGCAACTCCTTTTTGACCCCGGTGGTCACGGTGATGCTTCGGGGCAAGACCTATCCCAGCGGATCGCCCGATCACCACGCGCTCATCTATTTGAACGACATCCTGGTCGGGGATCAGGTCTGGGACGATCAGGCCTTGATGAAATCCATCTCGGACCGGGGAAGCCCCTTTAGGCTCTCCAGCGCGAAGTTGGTGGATGGCGAGAACCGGCTGGGCGTGGTGCTGCCCGGCGACGAAGTTTCCGCCGGATCCGGCGATGCGGTGTATCTCAATTGGTTTGAAGTGGAATATCCCCGCCTGTATTGGGCCGAGGACAATACTATCGAGTTTACCAAACCGAAAACGGAGCCCAATGGGTTATATCATTTTGTCATCGGAGGCTTTACTTCGCCGAATATCGAGGTCTATAAAAAAGGCATCAGCAAGATTACCGGTACGGCCATCCAATTCGTAGAAGGGAAACGGAAGAAGGAAGGCTATTATCAGATCAGCTTCCAGGATGCGATCTATCAGGAGCATACGGAATACATCGCGCTTGCTCCCGACCGAAAAAAAACGCCATCAATCTCCCTGGATACGCCTTCCCGCTGGCGGTCTCCGGAATGGGGCGCGGATTACGTCCTCATCACGCACGAGCATTTTTACGAGACCGCGGAGCGACTGGCCGAGTTTCGCCGAAGTCAGGGCCTTCAAGTGGAACAGGTGGATGTGCAGGATATCTACGACGAGTTCAACGACGGCATAACCAGCCCGGAGGCCATCCATCGTTTTCTCGAATACGCTTACGCGCATTGGGATCCGGCGCCCACCTATGCGGTTCTGGTGGGAGATGGGACGTGGGATTACAAGAACGCGATCCATCACGGACATAACTTCATCCCTGTGCCGATGGTGCAGACCTATAAATGGGGCAGTGCGGCCACGGATCATATTTACGCGCTTGTGAGCGGGGACGACCTCTTGCCCGATCTTCTGGTGGGACGCCTGCCCGTGTCCACGAACACGGAACTGGAACCCATCCTCGATAAAATTATCCAATACGAAAGCCAGCCTCAGATGGGACGCTGGCGCGGGAAGGCCCTTTTCATCGGAGGCGCGGGATCGCAGTTCCGGGATCAGTGCGAGGGGCTTATTTCGGATTTCGTGTCGCCCGAATTCGACGTGGCCCGCCTCTATCTCGACAAAAATGCCCCGAAGGCGTATTTTGGCGGCACGCAGGATCTGATTGACACTATTGACGAGGGGGTCACACTGATCACCTTCCTCGGACACGGGGGCGGCGCGATCTGGTCGGATGCCAGCCTGATGCGCTTCGGGGACGTCAAAAGGCTCCACAACGGGCTGAAGCTCCCCTTTATTCTCAGCCTTACCTGCTTTACCGGCGCGTTCGACGAGGCCAGAGGCTCGCTGGGCGAAGAGTTCCTCGCGGCGGCCAACAAGGGAGCCATCGCTTTCCTCGGCTCCTCCGGTCTGGGTTGGGTCTGGAACGATTACTGGTTCGCGCAGTCTTTGATGATCGGGCTCTTTCAGGAGGAGAACGAGACCTTAGGTTCGAGCGTAGCCGCGGGCAAGATTGATTTTCTGAGTAAGCACTCCGGAGTTACCGCGCATGACATTGTACATATTTTCTCCCTTCTCGGCGACCCAGCCACGCGACTGAGCTTCCCATCCGGGGAACTGCGGGTGGCGTTGGACTCGAAGGTGTGCGCACCAGGATCAACCATTCAGGTCTCAGGAGCGCTCCAGGTTTCCACTTCCGGTGTGGCGGAGGTCCGGGTTTTCGATGCCGAAGGCATTTCCTTCGGAGGGCAGGACGTTCCGCTGACCGACGGCCTTTTTTCGGCGAGCCTTCCCATTCCGGAAAACGCGGTCCGGGGCATCGGTCGCGTGAAAGTTTATGCGCAGAGCGACGAGAACGTGGGAGCGGACTGGATCGGACAGGCCAAGCTGGCCGTGGATACGCTTTTCGTGACCAAGGTCCAACTCCTCCCGGAGTCACCGCTTTATACGGACAGTGTGTGGGTTCAGGCGGAGGTGTGGGATCAGCAACCGCCCGAGGCGATGTGGTGTGTGTTCCCGTCGAAGGAAGATTCCGTGGCCATGCTCCTGAATGAGGGGCTGTGGCGCACGGAGCGTCCGTTGGTGGGAACCTCCCCCGGGGAAGAGATCCCTTTTCATCTTTCCGTCCTCGATGCGGAAGATGCGATTCATACGACGTCCTCCTTCCGATTCCGCGTGCGAAGAGGCGGGGAGTTGGTCGTGCAACATGTGTTTCTCGAGGGCGACCGGGAAGTGCTCCTCTCCGCCCGCATCGAGAATTTTGGAGACGGGCCTTCCGAGGCAGACGAGGTCGTTTTCTTTTTGGGTGATCCGGCAAATGGGGGGGAACGCATCGGCTCCGCGCCTGTGCCTTCTCTGACAGCCGGGCAGCCTTATGCTCCGTTTTCCGAGGAACTGGAATATCGTTCCGCTCCGGGAACCGGGCCCGGCACAACGTCCTTGGATGCGTCTTCCGCCACAGTCTCCGTTCCCCTGCGTGCGCTGGAAGGGCGCGTGGACTGGCCACTTATCGGCGAACAGACGATCTTCGTACAGATTTCCGGACGAACCTATTCCAACTGGATCACCGTGGATCGCTTCGATGTGACGCCGGAGGGCAGCATCGGAGGTCTTCTGACCGGAGCGGATCGGAACCTGCGGCTCTTCATCGGGCCGGGCGAAATCTCCGCGGCCGGGGTGCTTCGGATAGTCGGCGAGCCGAACGTGGAATTATCGTCTCAACCGGACTTTTCTCCGGTGCGCCTCCCTGGCTATCCTGAGGGGGCGATCTATACAATCAGCTTTTCCGATTCCGCCCAGCATCTGACGGAGGGAAGTTCGATCCCCGTGACGATTCGATTCGACGCGACGGACTCCTCCACCGTGGCCGAAACAAGTCTTATGATCCTGGCTCGATGGGAGGAGGAGTCCTCCCGGTGGGTCCGCCTCGAGGGAAGCGCGGATTCAACCTCCGTCTCGGCGGAGACCGACCGCCTGGGGAAATTCACGCTTCTGTTCAATCGGGACGACATCCCGCCGACCATAGAAGTGGCCGTGGAAGACCAGCAGTATCTGGATGGCGCGTACGTGCCCCGACTTCCCAAGATTTCGGCGATCATTCAGGATGAGAACGGCGTGGATTTCCGACGGGGGCTGATGGTCACCTTAGACGGGACGGCGGTGGATCCCGCCCTCATTCGATTTCCTGAAAGCACCTCCGATGTCAGTTCTTTCCCGTTGAATTTCTACCCGGATCTGGACACCGGAACGCATACGGTCACCTTCGAGGCGATGGACTGCGCCGGAAACCCAAGCGAGAAGAAGGTGATGACCTTCCACGTGGTCGCGTCTTTCGATTTGATCCGACTGGGCAATTATCCCAATCCCTTTGAAAAATACACGATCTTCACTTATACCCTCACCAACAAAGCGGAGCGGGTCTCTTTCAAAATCTACTCCGTATCCGGAAGGCTGGTGAAACAGTTTTCAAGTCCAAACGATGAGGACGCTTCCCAAAATCCCCTCTGGAGCTCTTGGTACCACGAATTAGACTGGGCCGGCACCGATGACGATGGGAACGAACTGGCCAACGGAGTTTACTTCTGCCGGGTCAAAGCGGTCTCCGAAGACGGAAAGACCACGGTGGAGAAAATCATGAAATTGGCGAAGACACGGTAAAGCTTGTTCACCGCAGAGACGCAGAGAACGCAAAGAACCTCAAACTGGTTGAGATCATCCCATTTCGCCCTCCTTAACGTTCGTCCTATCCTGTTTTTTTTCTGCAATTATCGCGTCTCCGCAGTGCTGTTTCCTAATTCTCCGAAGGGGCATCATGGCAACGTGCAAAGTTCCCTTGTCAAATCAAGCTCAAAAACAACTGGATAAAAGTCTCAAGATAAAAGATAAAAGAGGAAGAGGAGGGATTTTCATCTTTCTACTTTTATCTTTTGTCCTGTTCTCCCCCCAGGCGGGCTTTGCAACCGAAGAGGCGGGGGCTTTTCTCTCTTTGGGGGTGGGTGCACGGGCGATCGGGTTGGGCGGCGCATTCAGCGCGATGGCCGACGACGGAACGGCCTTTTACTGGAATCCGGCGGGTCTGGCCCGGCTCTCCAGGCCGGAGGTGACGATGATGTATTCGTCCCTTTTCGGACTGAGTGAAGCCCTGGCGAACCATCACGTTCTGGCGTACGCGCATCCCTTAAGAGGCATTTATTTCTCCGCGGGATGGATTCGCCTCGGCGTGGACGATATTCCCAAATATCCCGAACTGGTGTATGGCAACGATCCTAAGACGCGCACCCGGCGGGCAGGCGATGAGTTGTTGCAGGGAGACGGTGTTCCGACAGGCTATTTCACGGATCGGGAGGATGCGGTCTATCTTTCCTTCTCCAAGATGAACACGCTTGAGGTGGATATGGGCTGGCAGTATTTTGCCTTTCGGCTCTACCTGCCCGTCGGCGTGAGTTTCAAGTTCCTGAACTATTCCATAGGCGAAGCGTCCGGTCGGGGCGTGGGCATTGACATAGGAAGCATGCTCCTTTTCGGGGTGGATGAATGGTTGGACAATGCCGCTTTGGGGGAGGCCTCCTTCGGCCTAATGGTCCAGGACGTGGCCAATACCGCCATCATCTGGAAAAGCAAATATCAGGACACGATTCGTACCAATG
>JAUWMS010000399.1 GCA_030613045.1 Candidatus Latescibacterota bacterium
CTCCGATGCCCGCTATCCTCCCGAATGGGAGTGGCGCACGATCCGGGCGGATCATTTCACCATCTATTACCCGAAGGGTCACGAGGCGTTTGCCCAGCGCGTGCTTTCGCTGCCCGATGAGGTGTATGCGGACGTCGTGGGCTATCTTGGCGTAAAACCGCGCCGCTGTCCAATTGTGCTGAATCCGGGAGCGGACTTGTTTAACGGGTTTTACAGTCCATTTTCCAACCGTATTTCGCTCTTTGAAACGCCGCTGTTCCGCGTCCGTGGATTTGGCCCCGGCTCTGACATTGTTGATCTGCTATTCACCCACGAATACACGCATTTTGTTCATCTGACCACCCGGCTCGGATGGTACGGCGCTTTGGCGCGTGTCATCGGCGACGGCGCGGCCATCTCCAATGCGTTCTCGCCGGGATGGATCGTGGAAGGGATCACGACCAACACGGAAACGAT
The DNA here is from genome assembly GCA_030613045.1 of Candidatus Latescibacterota bacterium. Taxonomy (GTDB): domain Bacteria; phylum Latescibacterota; class 4484-107; order 4484-107; family 4484-107; genus 4484-107. The sequence goes on from JAUWMS010000399.1 coordinate 457, forward strand.
GTTCACGGACGGAGGCCGGGGACGCTGCCCGTATTTTATGGGAGAAATGCGGTCCTTCACGGAAGGGAAGGGACTTTGGGGATTGAGTTCGGCGGGTCTGGATTCGCCGCATTCGCCGCCGGGAGGAAGGTTCTATCTCGCAGGCTATCAGATGGTTGCGTATTTGAATCGAATCTACGGCGAAGATGTCTTTGCAAAGCTGAGTCGTTACCAGGCGCGCCATCCGATTGGCGGCACCCGAAGCGCCTTGAAGCACGTCACCAAGAAGTCTCCCAAGACGTTTTACCGAGAGTTCCTTGAAGATTTCAGGGGGCGGACGCAGGAACTGAAGGACCGGATTTCGTCCGAAGGGCTTCCATCCGGAAAGGTGCTTTTGTCCGAACCGTTGGACGATTTCGCCACATTTTTCTGGACGAAAAAGGGCACGATCCAGGCTCTGAGGATGGGGTATGATAAAAACAACGCGCTTGTTGAGGTGGACACCAAAACCAGTGAACTCCTCCGGGAAAAGAAGACCGGCAGGCTGCTCAATCTTACGCCGGTCCGAAGAATCCCCGACGGGCGTCTCGTCTTCGGAGAAGTTTTTCTCCATCCGCTGGGTGACGGAGACTTAGACGTTTCCGACCTGGTCATTTTCGATCCCGAAACCCAGCAGCACGAACGGCTGACCCGAAATGAGCACGTGTATTCGGCGGATCTTTCCCCGGACGGCAAGACCTTTGTGGCTGCCCGGCGAAAGGGGATGTGGATTGATCTGGTGCTGCTCGATCGGGACGGCTCGAATATCCGTCCGCTCGTATCCAAACCCGGTCTGCTTTTCGAGGGGCCGGTCTGGTCGCCGGACGGTTCGGTGATTGCGGCGGCGGTCAAGAGCGGTCGAAACTCGGACATCGTTCTCGTGGACCCCGAATCGGGGAGCATGCAGACGTTGTTTCGGACGGACATCCACGAGGACAGGGAGCCTTCGTTCTCGCCGGATGGCCGGTGGATCGTGTTTTCCTCGAGCCGGAGCGGGGTGTGGAACATATACGCCTGGGATCGGGATGAAAAGAAGCTGTACCAGCTTACGTCCGTATGGTATAACGCCGGGGAACCGAAGGTGTCACCCGACGGGGAGACCCTTGCGTTCAAGCGCATGATTCGCGGAGTCAATCGGGTATGCACCCTTTCATTTGATCCTCAGGCGGGGAAGGCGGTCGCGGTCGAAGCGGGAACCGATGTGCCCAGTCCAGATTTGACGCGCGTTCAGCCGGAGGGGGTGTTTGAAAGCAGGGGCATTCCGTTGTGGGAAGCATACAAGCCGTATATTCATACGCCGTGGCTCAGTTGGGATGAGGAAGGCGCGCAGGTAGGGATGGTTTTCAGCGGCTCCGATCCGGTCGGGATAGCCTCTTACAGTGCAATGCTTCTTTATGGTCTGACGTCGGAACGCCCTGCGTACGACGTTCAACTTTCAAACAGATCCTTTTGGCCCACGCTTTCTGCCCGCATCTATGACAGCGCCGAGTTGGGCAACACGCTGGGGGGCGGAGAAAACGCTTGGTTCCGCGAGCGCGGGGGCGAAGTGTCGCTCGGTCTGGAGTGTATTCATCGGGTTACGCCGAGTGCGCTCACCTCGTCGTTTTTTCTGGGAAGCCGCATCCGGAGCCTCTCGAATAGCTTACAGGTCCACAGGGACGCGGACCTGTCCGTAGGGGTTTTCGGGGAACTGATATTCGAGCGGAGACCCGATACCGCACCCCGCGATATGGTTTCGAGATGGGGACAGCGGCTCTTCATCTTTCTCGAGCGTGGGCTGTCCTGGTTTGGCGGCGAAATTCCCGGACACAATACGATTTTTTCGGCGAGTCAGTTTATTCCTTCTCCTCTGAAGCATCACGGATTCGGCCTGACCGCCAGCTTTCAGCAGCAGAGCGGTCGGCTCTACTACGACAAATCCATGAGTATCCCTCGTGGCTATTCTTCTGACGACGAGGCGGGAGACCTCGATCTGAGGAAAAATCTTTTGATGTCCTTGGACTACCATTTCCCGATTCTATACACCGATCGGGGCATCGGCCTTATGTTTTACCACGTGGACCTCGTGAAGGGATCGTTGTTTGCGGACTGCGGCGCGGGCTGGGACGGGGGGTTTAACGTTGATTCATGGATGAGAAAAGCACGCACGACCGTTGGCGCTTCGCTGACGACCCGTTCGAGTATCCTGGGGATCCCGTTGGAACTCGGACTGGCCGTCGGGTACAAGATTCGTGAGAAGGAGCGCTTTAGCAGCTTGATTCTTGAAGTGTTGCTCTAAGCTTGGGGACTGAATAAATCAGGTGGAGGTTGAGGCCACCGCAACCCTCCTTCTCAACCTTAACCTCTCTTTTCTCCGCCACAAAGGAGCGCGATATGGGATTGGAAGCGTACATTCGGGATGTGCCGGATTTTCCGAAGAAGGGGATCCTTTTCAAGGACATCACGCCGCTGTTGAAAGCTCCGGAGGCGTTGCGGGAAGCGGTGGATGGGTTGTGCCGGCAGGTTTTGGGGAAGGATGTAGATGTGGTGGTGGGGATCGAGTCGAGGGGATTTATTTTCGGAGCCACGGTCGCCTGTCAATTAGGAGTGGGCTTTGTGCCGGTGCGCAAACCCGGAAAGCTGCCCGCGGAGACGGCTATGGAAGAGTATGCGCTGGAGTATGGGACGGATGCGCTGGAGATTCATCGGGATGCGATCTCGCCGGGGACGAAGGTGTTTTTGGTGGATGATTTGCTGGCGACCGGAGGGACGGCAGCGGCGGCGTGCCGGTTGGTGGAGGGACTTGGAGGCGAAGTGGTGCGCGTGAGTTTTTTAATCGAGTTGGCGTTTCTGAAGGGACGGGAGCAGTTGAAGGGACAGGAGGTATCTTCGACGCTGGTGTATTGATGGCGTAATTCTCACCGCAAAGACGCAAAGAGCGCAAAGGACTTCAAACCTTTAAGCCTTGGTTTTCTTTGCGGCCTTAGCGGCTTTGCGGTGCAATAAGAGATTGAGAAAAGCCCCCGTAGCTCAGGTGGATAGAGCAAGGGATTCCTAATCCCTGTGCCGCGTGTTCGAGTCACGCCGGGGGTACCACATAGAAGTCTATGTAGTGCCTGAACGAAAACATAATAATTCATTGTGAATAAAGGATTACGTTTCAGACTTTTAAGGTGAAG
>JAUWMS010000148.1 GCA_030613045.1 Candidatus Latescibacterota bacterium
GGCAGGGATCAGGGGGCAGGGAACGGGGATCAGGGAACAGGGATCGGGGAACAACCACCCCTGCCGTTGAGAACGGTTTTCCGACTCGACCGAGGCTCAACAGACACAATCGGGATGAGGGATCGGCCCGAGGCGGGGAGGAGCTTGTCCCCTGTCCCCTGATCTCCTGCCCCTTCCCTTTCCCTTTTTTGTTGACAATCCCCTTGTTTTTGTGTTTATTTGTCGCCAGAGACATTTTAGCGCAAAGCACGCAGAGATCGCGGAGAAACCGAGAAGCCAGGAGTCAAGAGTCAGAAGCCAGAGGTCGGAAGTCAGAGGCCGGAGATCAGAGGCCCGCCGTTGGGGGCTGACCCCTGACCCCTGGCCCCTGCATCATGAACCATTCCATTCGGAGACACAGATGATAGACGCGCACACCATAGAAGTTTTAGAGTTCGACAAGGTCAGGGAAATCGTGAGCCGGTACACGATCTCGGCGCTGGGGAGAGAGCGGGTGGCGGCGTTGGCTCCGATGGACGGTCTGCGGAAGATCCGGGAGGAACTGAGCCGGGTGGCCGAGTTTTTGGACTTGGTCTCCTTTGGGGATCCGATGCCCATCCGGGGGATCAAGGATGTGCGGCCCGCGTTGGAGCGGTGCGCGGTGGAAGGCGCGATGCTGGAGCCGCAGGATTTTCTGGATCTCGGGGATACCCTGGGGGTGATCCGAAAACTCGCCGCGTATTTCGCATCGCATCAAGAGAAATATCCCCTGCTCTCCCGCTTGGCCAAGGAATTGGAAGGCCATCCGGAGGTGGAGGCCGCGATTGGGCGTGTGGTGGATCCCGGAGGCGAAGTGAAGGATTCCGCGAGCAAGGCATTGAGGCAGATCCGGCGGGACATCGAGGCGCGGCGGGAGTCGCTTCGCCAGGAGTTGGAAGCGCTTTTGAAGCGGCTGCCCGATCAGGTGGTGCAAGATCGGCTCGTCACCTTGCGCAACGGACGGTACGTGATCCCCATCCGGGACAGTCAGCGCGGCCGCGTGGAGGGCATCGTGCACGATCAATCCGCCAGCGGCGCCACGGTCTTCGTGGAACCGCTGATCACGCTGGAGCGGAACAATCAGATCCGGCAATTAGAACTGGCGGAACGGCGCGAGATCGGTCGGATCCTTCGGGAGTTGACCACCCAAATTCGCTCGATCCGGGAAAATCTGATGGCGGGCATGCGCATCCTGTCGGAACTGGACGTGCTTTATGCGAAGGCGAGCTACGGAGCGGACTTCGGAGCCATTGCGCCGCAGTTGAATGAGGAAGGCTGCACGCGTATCATCGAGGGACGGCATCCGCTTTTGTGCGTTCGATACCGTCAGGAGGAGCACAAAAACGAGGTGGTTCCATTGGACATCGAGGTGGGCGCGGCGTTCGATACGCTGCTGATCACGGGGCCCAATGCCGGAGGCAAGACCGTGGCCCTGAAGACGATGGGCCTGCTAACCCTGATGGCGCTTTCGGGCCTGCCCATTCCGGCCGGGAAGAAGACTCAGATCGCGGTGTACCGAAAAATGTATGCGGACATCGGCGATGAGCAGTCCATCGAAAACGATCTGAGCACGTTTTCCTCCCACGCGCGGAGATTGGCCCGAATTTGTCGCAATGCGGACTCGGACACGCTGGTGCTCTTAGACGAGATCGGATCGAGCACGGATCCTGACGAGGGATCGGCGCTGGCCATGGCCGCCTTGGAACATCTGACCCGACGCGGCGTCCGCACCATCGCCACCACGCATCATGGGCGATTGAAGGCGTTCGCCCACGAGCACGACCGCATCGAGAACGGTTCGATGCAGTTCGACCGGGAGACCCTGCGGCCGACGTTTCGCTTTCGCCCCGGCATTCCGGGATCGAGCTACGCGTTTGAGATCGCGGAGCGGTTGGGGATGCCCGCGGAGATCATCGAGCGGGCCACGACCTACGGGGGAGCAGACGCGCGGCAATTGGAGGATTTGATCGGGGAACTGGAGCGCGTCCAGCAGGAGTACGAGACCAAAAGCCAACTTCTGGAGCACGCGGTTTCGGAGCACGAACGCCTGAGCGCGGAGTATGAGGAAAAGGTTCTGGGGGCCAAAGAAGAAGTGCGGACGATTCGGGAGGCGGCCCTTCGGGAGTCCGGAGAAATTTTGAGCAATGCCAATGCCCTGATTGAGCGCACCGTAGCCGACATCCGCTCCCGTGACGCGGATCGGGCCAGCATCGTGAAAGCGAAGACCGCCATCGCAAAAGCCACTCAGAAGGTGAAGCGACGGCAAAAAGCGCTCCAACAACCGAAGACGGAGACCAAGCCTATCCACGACGTGGCCGTCGGAGACTGGGTGTTGGCCGAACGCTTCGGCGGCCGGGCGCGGGTCATCGCCGCGAAAAAGGGTGCGGGAAAGGTGCAGATTCAAGTCGGGCATGCGAAGGTGTGGATTCGGATGTCGGACATTACGAAGGTGGAGAAAGACAACGGCCAGAGGCCGGAGGTCAGAGGCCAGAGGTCAAAGGCCAGCTACGTTGGAGGGGACTGGGGACGAGAGGTCGGTCCTTCCGTCAGTGTGCGGGGGATGACGCTGGACGAGGCGCTCCCGAAGGTGGATCAATACTTGGACGATGCGTATCTGGCCCGGTTGGGGCAGGTGGTCATTATTCACGGCAAGGGCACGGGCGTGCTGCGGGAGCATGTGGGGGCGCTTTTGAAACGGGATCCGCGGGTCAAGTCGCAGCGTTTGGGCGAGTGGAACGAAGGGGGGAATGGCGTGACTATTGTGGAGATGGCGGTTTGAGAGAGGGACTGCGATTTTGAAGCGTTCAAAAATTGGACACGGATAGCACGGATGTACTCGGATGGTAATCACCAAGATGTGGACCAGGAGGAGATAGGTTCCATGTAGATTGACTGGCGGGAGGTATAGTGATGCACAGCAAAAGCGATTCACCAAAAGTTTTCATATCCTACAAATGGCAGGACGAAGAACATAACGTATGGGTAGAGCGGCTCTATAAGGATCTACGGGCCAAGTATGGGGTGGATGCCCAGCTTGACAGATATGAGGTAGATTTTGGTGAGTCTTTCGGTGACTACATGACGAGCCGGATTGACCGCGAGTGCGACGCGATGCTTTTTGTCATTACACCTGCTGCCGTGCAGGCTGTTGACAAGTCACTCTCAGGTGGTGTACACTTTGAGATGCAGCTTGCGAACGCCCGAAGGTCGCGGGAACAGGATTTCAGGATTATCGGCATTTACCGCGAGGGCAACGAGAATACCGCGTATCTTCGCGATCACCGCTACGCCGACTTTCGCGACGATAGCCTCTATGAGCAGAACCTGAAGGAGTTGGCGGACTCGCTTTGGAGGCGGCGAAGCAAACCAAAATTGGGAGGACAGGGTAGCGAAGTCTCCCTTGATATGACTCGGGAAGACCTGACGGGAGTCGTCGAGAATGCCCCGCCCTTTGGGCGGGGAACTTCACTAGCGGGAGGTATAGCAATGTACAGCAAAATTCCAGTTGATATGCATGACCAAATGATCTTCTTGAGTTACGCACATGAGGATATTGAGATAGCGAAGCGCCTTTATCGTGATCTCAGCGCGGAGGGTCTTACCCTTTGGTTCGACCAGGAATCGTTGTTGCCTGGCCAAAAATGGAAAGTCGAGATCAAGAACGCGATTGAGAACTCAGACTATTTCATTGCTCTCCTTTCGCCACATTCGATTTCGAAGCGAGGCTACGTACAGAAAGAGCTTCACGATGCGCTCGAGATCCTAGAACAGTGCCCCGAATCGGATATCTTTATTATTCCGGTTCGTGTAAAGGAATGCCGACCATCGCATCACAAGTTGCATGAACTTCAGTGGGTCGATCTGTTTCCTTTTTACTCAAATGGCCTCCGTCGTATTCTTCAAGTTGTTCGACCGCAGGCCCAAACTTTCGACAACATTGATAGCAAAGCCTCACAGACCTGGGAAGACCTGACGAGCAACGACTCAACCCGGATTGAGGCCGCCGTTGGGCAGATCGGAGACCAGCAGAAAGGGGGATACGCAAAGCGTCTGCTCGCCATCATCTCGGATCAGAGGACAAACGATCTGCAGACCTGCATTGCGGCGGGGAATGCGATAGAGATGCTGGGGGATCCCAGATTGGATACGCTCGAAATGGAGATGATACAAATCCCCGAAGGCACCTTTACAATGGGGACAGAAGGAGACGGCGATGAAAGCCCGCGACATGACGTCTATCTAAATGCGTTTGAAATCGCCAAATATCCGCTGACCAACATCCAGTACAAGGCATTCCTCAACGCCAACCCGGACCATCGCGAGCCCAAAGGCTGGAACAAACGGACTTCCCCGGCGGGTAAGGCCAACCATCCGGTCGTTAATATCTCCTGGAAGGATGCACAAGCATACGCGGAATGGCTCAGCAAACAGAGAGGGAAACACTACCGGCTGCCTACGGAGGCGGAGTGGGAGAAGGCAGCCCGAGGCACGGATGGGAGAACATATCCGTGGGGAAACGAGTTTGATCCGAGAAAGTGCAATACGATCGAAGGTGGTCCCGGAGACACCACGCCGGTGGGTATTTACCCAGAGGGAGCTAGTCTTTATGGCGTGGCGGATATGGCCGGCAACATCTGGGAATGGTGTGAAGATAGGTATTCTTCTAAATACTACGAGAAAAGCGAGAATCGGAATCCGAACGGACCGAACAAGGGTGACAAGCGCGTGGTTCGCGGCGGGGCGTGCCGTGCTTCCCAAGGCGACGCCCGGTGCGTGGTCCGCCGAAGTCTCTCTCCGTACGAGCGGAGCAGCTATCTTGGGGTTCGTTTTTCCACGCCTCCTTAGAATAGTCCTTAGTTCTTTAGCCCTTTAACCCTTGATCCGCCGAAGGCGGATCCGGAATTTTTCCGTCTCGTTCCCACGCTTTGCGTGGGAACGCATACCCGACGCTCCGCGTCCCCAACCGAACCGTTAGCGGAGCGGAGCGGAGGTCACGGTAAGCCGCGCAGAACCGATATTCTTCCGTGCGCGGCTCATAGCATCGGACACATCGGGGCGACGCAGTTGGGGTTCGGAATTTTTTTGGAGCGCAACGACTTTGTCGTTGCATGCGATGACGGGAGTCATCGCACTCCATAAGGAGCACTCCATAAGACGCTATGGACATAAGAAGCTATGAGCGACGAAATTTACAAACTCTACGCCCACAACCCACCTCATTTATTTCGCCCCGGCGCGGCCTACATGATCACCGCAGGAACGTACCAGAAGCTACCCCACATCCAAGGGGAAGCCCGTAAAAGGCTATGGTTTGAATCGCTGATTTTCGTGATCGGGAAAGAACAATGGGAGCTTGCAGCATGGGTCGTTCTGGACAACCACTATCACCTCCTGATCCACGCACCGGAGGCAGGATCAGAGCGTCTGCCTCAGTTGATCCGGAGTCTTCATACCTATACAGCCCGCCGGTGGAACGATGAGAACGATGCGCCCGGTCGGCGGGTTTGGTGGAACTACTGGGATACGTGCCTGACATACGAGGGGTCCTACTATGCTCGACTCAACTACATCCATTGGAATCCTGTCAAGCACGGGCTGGCTGCCAAGCCCGAGGATTATGTATTCAGCAGCTACCGCGCTTTTCTAAGCGAGCAGGAGGTCGAGATCCATCGGCTGGAAAAGACGTATCCGTTCGACCAGATTCAGATGCCGGATGCCTTTTAGCCTTATGGAGATCTATGGAGCGCAACGACTCCGTCGTTGCATGCGATGACAGGAGTCATCGCACTCCAAACCCCTTCAAGGAAGATTTTATCATCCGGATTTTGGCCTTTGACACTCCCCGAAAGGGGCGCTATGCTTTCCTTCTCCATCATCGCCCTCGGATTTTCCAGCATCACCGCGCAGGTGCTTCTGATGCGGGAATTGGCGATTGTCTTCTACGGCAACGAACTGGCCCTCGGAGTGATGCTCGGCAACTGGCTCCTCTGGACGGCTGTGGGAAGCGGGCTTTTGGGGCGGCTCGCGGCAAAGCACAAGCATCCACTCCAGCTCTTTGCGCGCACGCAGATCGCGCTCGCATTCGTGCTTCCCGCGTCCCTCTTCGCGGTCCGGGTCAGCAAACTCCCCTTTGAGCGCACCATCGGCGAAATCACCGGGTTCGTGCCGATGTTCCTCGTTTCCTTCGGAGCCGCCTCCCTGTTTTGCCTGCTCTCCGGATTTCTCTTCGCCGTGGGCAGCCACGCGTACAAACACCTCCGCACCGATCAAGACCTTCCTGTGTCCGCTGGCCGCGTGTATATCTTCGAAGCCGTCGGCGCCGGCATAGGCGGCCTCCTCTTTACCTTCCTGCTGGTTCGATACCTCGACCCCTTCCGGATCGCACTCGCGATCAGTGCGTTCAACCTTCTCTCCGCTGCCAATCTAAAAAAGGTTAAGGTTAAGGTTGAGGTTAAGAAGGGGGGGGGTGGGGGGTCTCTACCTTTACCTCTTCCTTGGGCTCGGGGGAGCGGTGGGGCTGGGTTTCTTCTGCTCCTGATCCCGC
>JAUWMS010000526.1 GCA_030613045.1 Candidatus Latescibacterota bacterium
CGGAATGGCCCATTCGCCCGGCGCTGTTCCCCACAGCCAGCCGAAGTCCACGTCCCGCCACTCCACTTCCCAACGTTCCACCCACCACGGGATGTCCGCACGTCGAACCGGCTGTCTCAGAAATTTCCGGGACAGCTCCGGCAGCTTGTCCGTATCTATGGTCGTTTTGGGGAATCCGTACCACGGGCGGTACCCGTGTCCGGGATTGTACGACGGATGTCCCTGGAGAAAGGCGCACGCAAAGCCTTCCCGTTTGCCGAGTTCGTGCCCATATCGAAGCAATTGTCCCCCGATGCCCTGACGCTGCATTTCCGGAATGACGGCCACAGGCCCCACCGCAAGCGCAGGCAGCGTTTCGTCCATCAGCCGGATTCGGGCAGGGGTGAATAGTGTGTGCCCGACTATGTCGTCGTCCTCCCACGCTGTGACCGAGTAACGGCGGTCATACGCGGGATAATGTGTCCTCATATTTCGGATTATATTGGCCTCCTCCATACTTCCGAAAGCGCTGCAATTCACCATATCTATGGCGTCTTCGTCGCCTATTCGTTCGCCTCGTAGCTGGATGCTCATTCGTGGTCTCCTTTTGTTTTTAGCATTCAGCGGTCAGCTTTCAGCCATCAGCCTGAAGAACCAGCTATTGGCTCACTGCGGATCGCTGACTGCTGGATGCTTCTTTTCCGCCCAAAAGATAGCCCGTGGCGATGTTTGGACGTACGCATTTCCCGCGCGGTCACCGTACGTCTCTTTGATGATGAAGCCGTGCTGCTCGAGCCACGTCCTCACCTCGACTGCACTGGGCGGATGTTTTTGCTGAATCCACTCCTTTGTGATCGTGCTTCCATCGGGAAGCGTCACCGTCACGGTCCGCCGAAATCGCACCAGTCTCCGCGGCGCGTCCCACCAGACTGTTTCGGTGCTGCCTTGAACGCGTGCGCCATCCGCGCAAGTTCCCGTGGGAAAGCGATTCGTATTTACACCCGTTTGGCGCCAATCCTCGTTTAGATCGCCTTCCATGTGGTCGTTGTCCACATAGACATATCCTCCGGGCCTCAGCGCCGCCGTTGCCGATGCGATGCACCTCTCCTGCTCCTCGGGCGACGCCAATTCGTAGAAGCAGTTGCCGCCGAGTACGACGAGATCGAAATCCCCGGGCCACGCCGAAGCTACCACGTCGGCTTCCGTGAGCGTGATCCGTTTTTGCACGTCTTCGGGCAGCCGCTCAACTTTCGCGCGTGTGCAATCCAGCATCGCCTTCGCCTGATCGAGTCCCACAAGCTCGTGAACGTCCAGCGCGAGCGGAATGAGGATGCGTCCCGTGCCGCAAAAAGGTTCGAGAATGCGCAGAGGTCCTCGTTTCCCGATGAGACGTCGGATAAGCGCAACGTCCTCGGTTTGCGTTTCGACCTGGTCATAAATATCGGCCACGTGTACGTCCATGTTATACGCGTTGATCGCATTTTTGCTCATATCCTTGCCTCCTTCCTCCGTGCCCCTGAAACCACAGCGCAAAGCCGCAAAGAGCGCAGAGGTTGGTGATTGGTGCGATCGTTTCTAAAAAAATGAAAAAAGCACTTGACAAGAACGACCGTTTTTATTATATTTGTTAGTGAACATTAACTAACAACGTGGAGGTTTGTTGTATGACGGACTTTACCCCCAGACAAAAAGAAATCATGGAGACGGCAATGAAACTGATTGCCGAGAAAGGGATCCAAAAATGCACGATAAAGAACGTATCCAAACGTATCGGAATTTCCGAGCCGGCCATTTACCGGCATTTTGAAAGTAAGATGGATATTCTATTGGGGATTTTGTCTTGTTTTAAGCAGAGCACAAAAGCCACCTCAGATCGGATCCGTTCTTCTAAAAGCACCGCTATCGAGCAGATTAACTCCATTTTTTTCGGGCACGTTCACCAATTTACAGCAGATCCTACCATAGCCGCGGTTATTTTTTCGGAAGAGATCTTTCAGAATGACAACCGATTATCCGAAAAAGTTTTCTCCATTATGAAGCTGAGTCAGGATACCCTAAGAGTCCTCATTGAAAAAGGCCAAAAGAAGGAGGAAATACGGAGCGATATTCCCAAAGAACAACTTGCATTGATACTGATGGGAGCATTGCGTTTAATGGTAAAAAAATGGCGTCTATCCGGTTTTTCTTTTGATCTGGAAAAAGAAGGAGCGGATTTGTGGAATTCCATTGAAAAAATTCTGAAGGGGGGTTAATGAAGATCATTGATGCGAAAAATATCCCGGCGATGAAAAATGTCCATCAGGTCAAAGCGGGGACGATCTATGACACGCAACACGCCGTAGCCGTTCACATCACCCTGGAGGCCGGAGAGAAGCTCAAGCCGCATGTTACGCCGGTGGATGTCTTTTTCTACGTTCTGGAAGGGGAACCCACCTTCGAGATCGGCAAGGAAAGAAAACCGGTGGCG
>JAUWMS010000231.1 GCA_030613045.1 Candidatus Latescibacterota bacterium
AGTATCCTACTATTGTTCCCTCCTTCTCCGCAACATAAAAGTTCTCCTCCCGCTCCCCGTGGATCCAGTAGAAAGCGTTCTCCCAGTATTGGAGAGTTCGTTTTACCGGTAGAAATTTATCCCGATTGAATTTTTCGTAAACCTCGGCAACGGCCGCTAAATCCTTTGTCCTTTCAAATCTTCTTACCGTGATATTTTCTTCCTGGGGAACCGGTTTTAGATATTCTACGTTTACGACCCCCGTCGAACCCGGATAAGGCATCCAGCCTTCTTTGGCGTAAAAACCCAGAACGCCCGAAAATATCATGGAAATGTGGCAACCGGTCCCGGCGAAATACCTGATGCCGTTCCTCAAACAAGCAGCCCCATAGCCTTTTCCCCGATATTCCGGATCTGTACATACATCCCCGATAAACCCTATCTTGATCGTCGCCTTTCCGTAATAGGCCTCCGCCATATAGAGTCTAATGTGAGAGACAACCTTGCCATCCACCACCGTGATCCGTGAATACTCAGGTTTGTTGGCACCCGGATAATTCCGGTAACGCCCCTTTAACTGTTCGGAGGTAGAATACATCACCTTATCCAGAAGCTCGTAGATCTGGGGGGACTCTTTCTCGGTGGCGCCGCGGGTTTCGGTTGTTGAGTTCATGACATTTCTCTTTCGGATCAAAAGATTCCTCAAAATTCTAACCTTCCCTCCATTTCCGTGAGATTGAACGAAGCTCTTCCACCGGGTAATCACAAAGGGGAACCGGATCGGTGGGATGTCGAAGATCCAGCTCGGGATAGAGGAAGCTGGCGAAGACGAGGCCAACAAATCCAGCAACTCGCACTAAATCGGGAATACCGTACCGAGCTGTATTCTCCGGATTCAGAACATAGGCAGCAAACTTCTCAGCCCCTGTCTCGGCTCGCGGGGCGGATTCAATATTCCGGTAGTACCAGTGAAGAAAGTGCGCCAGGAATGCGCTTCTTTGACCGTCGTATCCCCGTTCGGTCCCCCAATAGCCGGATTCGTTCTGTGCCGAGAGCACAAATTCCAGCGCCTTCGGTGCAATTGCTCTCAGCGTATCGTTAAACTCCGCGTCATTCACATACACCGAGGTGGTCAACAAACCCTCCAACGAGTAATGGAGGCCTTGAAAAACATGTTCCTCAATAACCGTTCCCTCGATACGATAAGGGATATTTCCTGCATCATCGAATTCTTTAAGCAGCCAGAGTGCGGCATTGAGGGCGGTATTACGATAAGTTCGATCACCGGTCAATTTGTAGAGGGCTGCACAGGCCTGGGCTCCGGCAGTCGCCGTACTGACCGTATAGGGCCGCAATTCCAACTGGCCCTTCCGATACCCCACTCCAAACGCTCCGGAATCGCTCCCTTCCCTGATGATCCAACCCGGAGAGGGGGCTTGCCCCCGTCCCATCGGGTCCCGGTCGGTCCCCTCTGCAATCAAGCGATAGAACTTTTCAAATGTATCCAAATATTTCTGCTGCCTCGTAGCATCGAGATACGGAAACGTCTTGAACAATGCATGAATTGCCGTGCCGGTATCGGCCAGATAGAGGTTGGTATTGTGAATATCCCACCACCATACCGCGTCATTGCCCTGGGAGGTTTTGACCGGATTCGCAGCAACATGGACGAAATGGTCACACCAGGAAATCGCTTCGTTCAGGTACGCCGGTTCGCCCGTTACCTCATACGTACAGGTCAGTACCCTGGCATAATTGCCGTTTACGAAAATACCATTCGTTAACCCCTCCTCAGGGGTGTTGTGAATTATGCCGGTTCCGAGTTGATGTTCGATACACCAATCAGATATGTGTACCAGCATTGCGGCAAGTTCTTTCTGCTCAATTTTCATCATGTTACCTTTCTGGTTATGATTCAGAAGTCTCTGTCAATCACTAATGAAAACATAATGTTAAGGATCGAAATTCTTGCGCCGGAGGATGGACTTTCAGAATGCGGAAACCTTGCGGCGTTTTCGTGCCTCAGGGGATGGAAAGACTTCCAAAGTCTGTTAGACTTTGGAAGTCTCACGTCGGACGCGGATACACCCTTCCATATCTATTCCGAAGCCACCGTCAGCAGCGCCCGGTACTCCCTTCGGAAGGCCGCTGGGTCGTCCGTGAAATCGGAGAAACCGCGCACGGTCTTCGACAACAGCGCATCGAACCGCTCCGGGCCAAGCCGCTTTCGCGCCCACATCAGCAACGCGTGATCCTCCCATCCCTCGCGCTGCGCCTCGAACCGCATCGAACTCCACGGGCCGTGCGGGCCGGGATAGACGATGTACCGGTCGCCCGCCGGAATGTCCTTGCTGGAACCGTCCGGCTCCAATGTCGCCTTCACGCCCACCGAGTGCTCGAACGGGGAGCGGTCTTTCCGCCAATTATTGAGCGCCCAGTGTAGATAGCCGGACATGTCATACTTCGCGCAGCCCCACGCCAGAAGCCGCGTTCTGAGCAGCGGGAAATCCAGCAGGCGATTCATAAAACGCCCGCCCGGCTTGCAGCAGGTGTAGCACCACATTTGATCGCCGTGCGCACGGTGCGCCTCATAGACTTCGCGATCCCGCTCGTAGTGGTCAATTTTCGGAATCCACCAGTCCATCCCCGCGCCGAGCTGCGGAAACTCCAGCGGTACCAGAAGGGGGCCTCCGGGAGGATATATGCGCACCGCGCACGCGCCCGCCATAAAATCCGGAAGCGCGCCCTCGGTGGGTTCATCGGAGACGTGCTGGCAGAGCATGTCGTACCAGCCGCGCCGTTCGAGGAAAGTCCGCCACGCCGGAAGGAACTGAGCCAGGAATGCCTGCGCCTCCGGAGCCGCCAAACGAATTTTGCGCTCCCAGAGTTCGGGCGAGATCACAAGGTAGATCTCCGATGCCCCCCATCGCTCGCACCCTCCGATATGGCCGCTCTCGATGCACGTCATCCCCGCGCCGATCATCGTGCGCATCAGGCGTTCGAGCCGCCGGAAGTTGAAGGTCCAACGGCCGTCCGCGCCCTTTTTGGAAACCGCCATGCTCAGGGGCGTGACGAAGGTGTCGTGGTGGTACGCGACCATCATCTCCGCGTACTTTTGGATCATTCGCCAGTGGCCGGCGCTCCACGGTTTGAGGCCGTGATAGGAGGCCATCGTGTCGGTATTGTAATGCGTCGTCAGTGACAGCGCGGATTTATCGGGCAGACGGGTCGCCGCAACCTCAAGTTTGACAGGAACAGAGATGGCCGCTTTGCCCGCACCGATCCCGACCTCGCCGGAATACGTGCCGGGATGCGCCGAACGGGGGACAGCCACCTCCACGTAGAATGCAGCCGGCTCCTTTTCCCAAGTCCGGGTGCGCGTTGTGATCGGCTTGATCACGTCGAAACAACGAAACGGAGCCTTTCGGGAGACGCCCTCCGCACACGGTCTGTTGCGCGCGGTAAAGCCGTCTTCCCCCGTGTTATACTCCACTGGAACGCTGTGGAGCAAATTCCCGGAGACGCCCCTGATCCGGTGGCCTTCGCCGTCCGTGAGGCCGCGTGAATCAAAGCGCACCTTCGTCTCTTCAGGCACGCCTTCAAGAAGCACCTGAAAACCGGGCATGCCGCCGCGCGGGGCAAGCAGGGAAGCGGCTTTTGCAGGCCTTGTCCGAGGCGTGCTGTCCGTGAACAGCCAGTCTAATGAGTCCACTACGTCGTAGCGCATGCGTTTCTCCTTTCCTTATTGTCTTAGCCGAGAACTTGGGGGGCTGTTTTCCTCGGCGGAGTCACCACTTGAGGGTTACTTGGTGACGCGGAGCGTGGGAACGAGAGGATCAGTCCCTTCAGAAAGGAACACGTAAACAACCTCTCGAAGATTAAAAAACCTGCGGGAGGTTCGGAGGATTAGGATTTTTCAAGCAAAATCCCCACGACATCCGGCATCTCGACGACATCGGACGAGGTGCTGGAATACACCCAGAGCTTGTCGTCCCCAACGGGAATAGATTGGGTGTAGGCGCAGTTGCCCACATCTTTCGGTCGCTCGATAATGAGCTTGCTTCCCCAGTGTTCTCCGTTGTCGGTGGAGAAAAAGGCCACGGCGGCATTGTCATCGAGACTGCGCCCGGTGACTACGAGCAGATCCGCGCCGATTCGATTCATCCGGGGCGCCCACACGGGCAAGTCGGGCTGATTGCGAATCGCTCCCCATGTCCTTCCTTGATCCGCGCTCATCCGCGTGTAACACCGGTTGATCTCGTGTTTGTGTCCCTTCAGAAAGCACATCGCCAGCAGTTCCCCGCCCGGAAGAAACAGCACGTGCGGATAGAACGGGCCGAAGTTTTCATCCTCTATTCCCGGAGCGAAATCGGGATAATCCTGCGGGAAGATCACACTGCGCCGCAGCCAGGAGTTTCCGTTATCCTCGCTCACATACAGCGCCATCCCGTCTTTCCCCGAATACGCCCCGAAGTACATCGTTCCTTCGCGGCTGAACACACTCCGGGGCGCCAGAATGGCCCGCTCGTGCGTCGGATCCACCAGACCCCGGTATTTCCAGGTTTTCCCCGAATCCGAGCTCACATACCACGTGTTGTTGAGCGTCGAGCGGTTTCCGCCATCCCCCTTCGGATCCACCCTCTGGACCACCATGACCATGCGTCCGTCCGGGGTCACGCCAACCTCACCGGCGCGCGCATCCAAGCCCTCCTCGCGAATATCCGCGGCGGCGCCCTCATCCTGCCAGGTCAGGCCTTCGTCCGTGCTCCGCCATTGATGCACGAAGCAATCTTTTCCCCCGTGCTTCAGGGAGTCCTGATGACTCACCAGAAAATCCCCATTGGGCGCGCGGCATGCCGAAACGTTGTGGAAGTTGCGATTCGGGTTGAGGGACACCTCGACTCGTTTTCGTATCGAAACACGGGAGCCGTCGGGCAAAATGACCCGTTTCCCTACCTGGCCGCTGCATTTTTGAACCTTCTCAGGCTCCGTGTTGAAGACCTCCGTTTTGTGGCTTTCAGCGCTCATATCCATCATCCTCCCAAATAAGTTGAGTAGGTTCCATGAAACATTCTGAATTTCTGAATGTGGGTGTCATGGGATGTCTAAAGGGACACCGGACAAGAATACAGAATTCAGGAGTCAGAATAGACCTACAAGTATTCTGTATTCTGACTCCTGACTCCTGACTCCTGTATTCTGAGTGGCATAGAGAAAAGCAGAAAGATTATTGGAGGTTACTTAAAACGGTTTTAATCGAAAGCAGAATATCACCGGTTAGACAAAGAGAAACCCACTTGGGCTGTTTGGAAAAATCATCGAAAGCGAGGCGGGCAATCCACGCGCCATTGTCCAACTGCGTTTCACAGAGATGGTCGCACTCCGCGCGGATCGCATCGAAAACACGCTCATCGCCCGTTATGCTGTGGAGCAGCGCCAGGCCCCACAAAACCTTCGTGGTCTGACCCTTTATCCAGCATCTATCCCCGGCGTGGTC
>JAUWMS010000267.1 GCA_030613045.1 Candidatus Latescibacterota bacterium
AATCATAGGTATGAACTGCATCGGAGGAAACCTCAAACTCATCCATCAGCACCTCCCCGGACAACCTCAACGTTCTCTTGTAGGAAACGCCCTCGTAAGCCCAATCCACGGACGCAGAGACGCTTTTCTCCTCCCCATCCAGGGAGAGCGAAATCAGCTTCCCGGTATGCTCCATATCCTTTATGGCATCGTCGTGCGCCCGCTCAAAATGTTGATCCTCAAAGTCCACGACGACGGTATTGTGCGCCAACGTTCTTCTGAAATACTCCCAGTGTTGCTGACCATGATAGCCGACCGGACTTCCCGCGTTCTGAATCCAACGCAGCCCATCGGCGAAAAGCTCGATCCCTAACTTATCAGGATGTCCATGCCAATCTCCGTGAGGCCCATGATCCAGTACGACGACCATGCCGTCCGAGTCCCAATAGCACTCCCCTTCCACACTTTTAAGACTCGTCCATCCCGCCTGTTCGAGATTTAGGCTCCTGCTTTCCGGCGCTTTGGATGCTATCGTCTCCTCCCCGAAGAGCAACGCATAGAGGGACGTACGAGGGCCTTTTTCGATGATCCAACCATACGCCGGATCGTGGTATCGGGCATATCCCAGTTCATATTCCTTCGTATGGGCCAGCTTCATGCTCCCGGAATCGTTGTTCACCGGAAGCGATCCATCCGGGAAAGCCATCTCGATGGACACATCCAACATCCGCTTGATATAAGGCGTACCGTCTCCTTCAGCATAGAGGTCTATTCCGATGTGCCTCGCCAACTCCGCGGCAAGCATAAGATGCGAGCGCGTGAAGCAATGGTATCCGAAACTTCCCTCCCAGTGCAGGCCGTCCCCTCGGAAAGACACGGCCATGTGTCGTCGGAGGCCATGGTGCGGATCGGTCAGAGCGAAATCCGACAATCCCTGATCGTTTAGAACAAGCCCGGCGGAAAGCAACCCCAAACTGTGGGAAGTCTGCCAGTTGGAATCCCTTCTGTCATTGGTTCGCAGATGGTTCGTCGCAGGAAGGATCAGGTGGTCAATAATGTGCTTCCTGCTCTTTTCGGACAGATAATCCCACAACAGATCGAACGCGATACAAAGACGGGGGAGTTGATAGCCTGTCCGCAACGTATTGCACCCGAAGTCATAGGTATCGGAGGTCACGGCTCCGAACAGGTCGGGGAAACTGGCACACCTTCGGATCAACGCTTCCGACCGTTCGGCATATTCCTCCTCCCCGGACAGGGCAAACAGGATGGAGGCAGACTCTATAGCCTCCAACGTCCCTCCGGATAGCTCATCGCTCATAAAAATTTCATCCGCCTGATTCCTCAAACGCCTGGCTCCGTTTGCCGCCCACGTACGATGTTCGATCTTCGCTCTGATCTGCTCAAGCTCGGCGTTATCGAACAAAAGTCCAAAACGCATAATAAACCTCTCCTTCCGAAACTGCACCGCAGAGACGCAGAGTTCGCAGAGAAATGCTCAGAAAACAGGTGCTGCGTGGTGCGTGTTACATTTCCCGTTTCACATGTTACGCCGCAGTGAAACACCGAAAATAAGCGCCTCCGGAACCCTTACCCAAGCCCCCTCAGCACCTCCTCGTACACCTCAAAATGCTCGCCCTCCGCCTCGTCCGGATCCACGAACTTCATCCACAGGGCGCTGTCTTTTTTATCGCCGCTCAAATCCCGCCGGCTTCCAAGATGATTGGGATCGGGACCATGCCACACGACTTCGCCGTCCTGAAGGTAGAGATACTCTCCGGCGTATCGGGAGACGAGTTCCTTTTGGTGATCGCGATAGAACAAGCCTTGCTCGCACGCGGTTCGACGCCAACTGAGCACCATCTCATCCGCATCCGTCTCCTTCGAATCGAAGGCGCCAAGAGGACGCGCTACCTCGGTCTCGAAGTCTATCTCGTTTATATCCACCGTGCCGAATCCATGCTCCGCCGCCACCAAAAACGCAATGCGGTCGCGCCGGAACGGAGGTGTGGGCCAATCCGATGCGGGATCGTGTCCCATCAGCCATGCCCCGCAGGCGTCCGTAGCCACTGGATGATCCCCCGCAATGAGGGTATCGCAGATGCGTCCTTCCCCGCCCCCTTCGCGGATAGATTGCCCGGGCAGTCCTTCCACGATGTTGAGGCATGGCTTGGTAAGCATCCCGAAATCGGGAAGTACGTATGAGAGCCGGATGAGGTGATGAAAGTAAGACCGGGGTTTTCCGTGAGGCATCATCGGGGGAAACCCGAAAAGGTTCTTCAGGCACAACGTTATCCCCATATATGCATGGGACTTCATCTTTGCCAGGGATACCACCGCATCGGCTTCGGCAAGATGCGCGTTGATCTGGTAGCGCGCGAACATCGCGCCTCCGCCCGGCACGTCGCGCC
The DNA here is from genome assembly GCA_030613045.1 of Candidatus Latescibacterota bacterium. Classification (GTDB taxonomy): domain Bacteria; phylum Latescibacterota; class 4484-107; order 4484-107; family 4484-107; genus 4484-107. Next base: position 2,391 of record JAUWMS010000267.1, read on the forward strand.
ATACAAAGGGCGGATCACTCGCGTTCACGAATTGTACACCGAACTCCTCGAGGATCGGCACATAGTTCACGTCCGATGGATACTTCTCGCCCTCGACGCGTTGGGAAAACGCATCGTCCACCACAGTAAGCTGTGCGGAGGTGCGCTCCCTCAAAAGGCGCAACACAGCGCGCAATGCCGCATCGTCCACCAACTCCCGGCGCCGGCCCTCAAAATAAGCGATGTGGTCCGGATTCATTCTCATATTGGGCTTGATCACAATTTTCCGGGCGCGCTCCAGCGGCTCCCACGAGCGCGTCAAAGGCTCCGTAGCGCGGCAGAGCGCCTCGTACACCTCGTCGTCCGAGGCCCGATGGTCGCAATGCACGGCGCGAACCGTGTAGTTTGTTGAAAGGGACATGGTGCATTTCTCCATATAGAGGAGTAATCGTTGGATACTTGTCCTGAGGAAATGGAACGTAAAACGTGAAACGTGAACCGTGAGGGGCGGGAGGAGAGGAAAAAGTAAGGCTATCTACTATGGTTATGCAGCCATGCTATCGCAAAATCCGGACCGTCGGAACTGAAGCTATCCACTTGGCAGGTCCGGAGGATCTCCATTTCCCGATCCGTGTTGCCCTGCCAGCCTGTTACTTTCATCCCGCGGGCATGGGCTTCGCGCACGATGGCCGGATTTAGAATCCTGGTCGCGAGGCCCACGGTGACGCAACCCAGTTTCGCGGCCCGTTCGATGCTGTCCTCCGGGTCCCGGCTGGAGATGTAGCCCCGTTTCAGGCCCGGCTCCATCGTCTTAACCGCCTCGAGCACCTCCTCGGAGGAGGAGGTCACCACGGTGCGTTCGTAAACCCCATAGCGTCGGAGGTGAGCGATCATGATCGGGATCAGCGCCTCGTATTCCGGCTGGTCATAGGACTTGATTTCCAATTGAATCGAGAACGTCTGAGCAAATCCCTCGCAGAACTCCCCGAAGGTCGGCACCCGGATCCCCCGATACTCGGGCGCGAAAAAGCTCCCTGCGTCGAGGCGTTTAATCTCATCAAGCGTCAGGTCGCCCACGCGCCCGCTTCCGTCGGTCGTCCGGTCCACCGTGTGATCGTGGATAACCACTAAATGCCCGTCCGAAGTGATCTGGATGTCCAACTCGACATACTCCAGCCCCAGATCCCTGGCCTTTCGGAAGGCGACCAGGGTATTCTCCGGAGCCAGTCCGCGTGCTCCTCGATGACCGTACAGGATCATCCGTCCGTTTCCTCCTTGTAAAAAAGTCAGCGTCTCAGGTGGACCCATTCAAAGCCGCTCTGCACGGCGATGGCGGTTTTTGATCCGGGATAGGTGCGCCTATAAACAGGGGCAAAATCGCCCCAAGCGCGATGTTTTTCCAATCGCGCAATGATAAGGGATTCGTCTCGTTTTTCCAAGTAAAAAATGAACCAATTCGGTCCGAATGTCGGTTTTTTTTTCAGGACGTCCGAACTCATTATGGGACGTCAGGAAAAAAGGCGCTTATGCACACGGAAACCCAATGGATTTCACGCACAAGAAAGGCCGAATACGCCCATGCGAAAAGGCCGGGATATGTCTATCCCGGCCTTGTGTGCTATTCCCATCTTCTCCTGCGCGTCTTCGGACTCCGCCCAAAAACCAGGCGACAGACAGTCCCGGCGCGCGAAGAAGATCACCCCTCTGCTTTCCCGCCCGCAAGCTCGGCCTTGAGCGCCGAAAGCGCCGCCGAGGAACCGGCCGCAGTTTCCGCCTCTTCGAGTTCGTCGTCGAGGCTTTTGTTTTCTCCGGCCATCACCTCCAATGCCTCAGCCGAGTCGGTCTCCTGCTCCAGCCGCTGCTTCATCCGGTCCATCGTGGCCGCCGCGGAGCCGCTCGACTCCAGCCCGGCGAGGGTGCGATTCACGGCCTTCCGGGCATCCGCCTGCTGTTTCTGGCTCAACATCGTATCCCGGTCCAGCAGGATCTGATTCAGCGCGGCTTGCACCTGAGATACAGCCTCCCGCGCCTTGGCCACCACCGGATCGTGCGAAACGGACTGAGCCCGGAACTGCTCGAGGGAGGCTCTGGCCTTGTTCTCCTCCTCCAAAAATTGTTGCGCCAAGGTCTCCTTCCCCACCTCGAGGGCGCGCACCGCGCTCTGATGGCTTTTCGTCACCTTTTGTTCATACTCCTGGATACTCCGTTCGATGCGCTTCTTCGCGGCCAGCGCCGTATGATATCCTTCCTTGGCCTTCCGCAAGACTTCCTCTTTCTCGTGCACGGCCCGCTCCAAAGTTTGAGGAAGACGGGCATACTCCACACGCTCGATGCCGGAGTCCACCTCGCCACCGACCACGCCTCCAAGCCGTTTAATGCGATCCCAGAATGCCATAATCTTCTCCTTTCCCTATGTCACACCATAAGAACCACGAAATACACGAAAAAAACCCAGACCCGGCAACCCCTTGGCTGGGGGTTCTCTGCGGCCTTTGCGGCTCTGCGAGGAAATAAAAGTTCAACTTTGTCCACCTAATTTACACGAAAAAGGTGCCTGAAGCCGTGGGGAGGGGTTTCGTGTATTTCGTGTATTTCGTGGTGAATCATTACTTATCTCAGGAACTTCTCCAATATCGGATCCACGACGGTCTCCAGATGCACGTCGAAGGCGTTGAGCACACTCAG